>JAKALO010000086.1 GCA_021824125.1 Deltaproteobacteria bacterium
GCTGGCGGGATTGAACGACCTCCACCTCAACAGGGCCGGAGCCGCCTGGACCATCGTTTCGGACCTGTACGCGATCGCGCTGGCCTTCATGGCGTTCAGCGGCATCCTCATCCTGCAGGACCGCACGGGACTGGCCGGGCGGGGATGGCGGCTGGCGGCGATCGGCGTGGCCGTACCCGCCCTGATCCTGCTGGCCTTCGCGCTCTTCTAAATTCTTGAACGGGTGGCGCTAAACCGTCTTCCCGTCCGTCATTTCCCGGTTTTCCCGGAGAACAGGTACCGTTCGAACATCCGGTTGTACTCGGTCCAGCGGGCGCCCTCGGGGAGATCCTCCATCGCCCCCGCAAAGGCGTTCGCCTTGGCGTCCATGTTCTCCGCGAAATGGAGAAGGACCGCCTCGAGCGTCTTCGGGCGCTTCGGGGACCCGTACTCCAGCTCCCCGTGGTGGGAGAGGATGATGTGCTTCAGCAGCATCGCCTTCGCGGGGGGGGTCCCGACCTTGCAGCACTCCCTTGAAACCCACTCGGCGCCCATGTAGAGGTGCCCCAGCAGCCGTCCCTCGTCGGTGTAGTCGAACGTCCCCTCGTACGAAAGCTCCTCCACCTTCCCGATGTCGTGCAGGAGCGCTCCCGCCACGATCAGGTCGCCGTCGACCCCCTCGTAGTGCGTGGAGAGGAAGCGGCAGACCTCGGCCACCGACACGGTGTGCTCGAGCAGCCCACCGATGTAGTCGTGGTGCATCCGCTTGCCGCCCGGGGCCTGGCGGAACCGGCGCGCCGCGTCGGTGCCCGGGGGGTCCGGGAAGACGGACTCGAGCAGCTTGCGAAGATCGGCGTCGGCGACCCCGGCCACCAGCTCCCGGAGCCTCTTCCAGAGCGGCTCGATCCCCTGTTTCGCCACCGGGAGGAAGTCCGCGAGGTCCGGCTTCTCCCCCGCGACTTTCTGGACGTCCTGGACCTTGAGCTGCATCCGCCCCTGGTACTGGATGGCGCTCCCGCTTACCTCGACGATGTCGTCCCGCTCGAACCTCTTCCCGATCTCCTCGGCGCGGTCCCAGACGCGCCCCTCGAACTGCCCCGTCCGGTCCCGCAGCGTGAGTGTCAGGTACGGCTTTCCCGAGTTGCTCAACAGCTGCGCCTTGTTGCCGACGAGGAACAGGTCGCGTACCGGTTCCCCTTCCTTGATGTCCTTGACGAACTTCGTTTTCCCCATCGACACACCACCCTTATCCGGATTCGGAGAGTTTTTCGAGTATGCGGAGGGCGCCACGTATCCCGTCCACCGCGGAGGAGACGATCCCCCCGGCGTGACCCGCCCCTTCCCCCACAGGATACAGCCCTTTCATGCCGACCGACTCATAATTCTCCCGTTCCATCCGGACCGGGGAGGAAGTCCTCGACTCCACCGCGTAGAGCGTCCCCTCCTGCGTGAGGAAACCGCGGAGCGTCTCCCCGAACCGGAGCAGGCCGAACCGCAGGTCCTCCTCCACCCCCGTCGGGAGGATTCCGGAAAGGTTTGCCCGCGCCACCCGGGGCGCGAGCGCCCTTCCCCGCGACAGGTTCCGGGCCTTACCGTCCAGGAACCCCATGAGGTTCATCGCGGGAATCCCGAAACCCTCTCCCCCCTTCCGGAAGGCGCGCGCCTCCAGCGCCTCCTGGAAGCGCACGCCGGCGAAAACGTCCCCCTCGCCGAAATCGGCGGCCGACACCGTGGCCACTATCCCGCTGTTGGCGCGACCGGAGCCCCGCGCGTTCGCGCTCATCCCGTTGACGGGCATCTCCCCCGGCCCGGAGGACGCGGCCATCACCTCTCCCCCGGGGCACATGCAGAAGGAGTAGACCCCTCTCCCCGATGGTGCCCGGGCGGCCAGCCGGTAATCCGCGGGAGGGACGCCGGGGCGCCCCGCGGCCTTCCCGTACTGGATCCGGTCGATCAGTTCCTGCGGGTGCTCCACCCGGAAGCCGACCGCGAACGGTTTCGGCGACATCTTCACTCCCGCCGACAGGAGCATCCGCGCGGTGTCCCGCGCCGAGTGCCCGATGGCCAGCAGCAGGTGGCGGCACGGTATCTCCTCGCCGCCTTCGAGGCGCACGGCCCGGACCCGGCCCTCCGCCGCATCTACCGCGTCGACCCGCGAACCGTACCGGATCTCGGCCCCCAGCGACAGCAGCTCCTCACGCATGCGCAGGCAGAACCCTTTCAGCCGGTCGGAACCGACGTGGGGCCTGGCTTCCACCCGAAGGCCCGGCAGCCCGGCGAACTCCTCGAAGACGCCGATCACGTGCGCGACGAGCGGGTCCCCTATGCGCGTCGTGAGCTTGCCGTCGGAAAACGTCCCCGCCCCCCCCTCGCCGAACTGGACGTTGCTGTTGGGGTCGATGGTACCCGACTTCCAGAAGGCGGCGACGTGCAGGGACCGCTCCTCGACCGGCCTGCCCCGCTCGAGGAGGAGCGGCGGCGCGCCGAAGCGGGCGAGGGTCAGCGCCCCGAAGAGGCCCGCGGGCCCGGCCCCCACGACGACAGGCCGCACCGTGGGCGGGGGGACGCTCTTTTCCCGAAGAAACGGGTCCGGCGCGGGCGGAATCCGGCGCGCGGAAGGTACCCGGGAACAGACAAGATCATCGAGTTCCGGGGAGCGCAGGGAGACCTCGACCGTCAAAACGCTCCGGATCTCCCCTTTGCGGCGTGCATCCAGGCCGCGCCGGACAAGAGAAAAACGCTCCACCTCCTCCCCGGGAATCCCTATAATGGCAAGGACCCGCGGAAAAAGATCCTTCTCCGGGAATTCCAGCGGCACGCGGATGTCGGAAATGCGTATCGTCAAACGAACTCTCCTCCTGCTGGCTCTGCTCGCATTCTCCTTCGCGGCCCATTCCTGCAGGGGACTCGTGAAGGACGTCTTCAAATCGCCGAAGGTCCGGGTCGTCGACGTCGCGCTCGCCTCGAACCCCATCGTCGACCCCAAGGGGCCCTGGGGGTTCCGGCTGACCCTCTCCGTGGACAACCCCAATGCCTACCCGCTGAACGTCACCTACATCGCCTACACCGGGATCCTGGGCCGGGAGACGGTGGCGGAGGGGGAGCAGCGGTCGGACCTCCGGATAGAGGCATCCGGGGTGACCGAGGTCAGGGTGCCGCTCACCGTGCTGCCGGAGGCATTCTCGAAGGTCGCGCGCCGGATGCTGCAGACCCGCCGGGTCGACTACGAGTTCAACGGCTCCGTGGGTCTCGACGCACCCGTCGTCGGAGTCGTCCGCATCCCCTTTTCAAAAACCGGGTCCATCGACCCGGTCGACCTCCTGATAAAGAAGGGGTTCGGGTTCAATTGACGGCGCAGGGCCGAAATAACGCTTGCGCGGTGAAGAAAATAACCCGGCTTCAGCTGCGGGCGCCATCGAAGATTCGTGCGAGCCGCCAGCTGCAAGCCGGAGGCATATGGAGCAAGAATAAGTTAAAGTAAACGGTCCATCACCCAATAGAATAATTAGATCATTAATTCCAGTAATTATACAGGTATGGAACGGGCGGGCAAAAACGACCCTGCAGGAAACCTGGAGAAGGAGCTTTCGGAGCGCGGGATCGCGTGCGTCCGGGAGCGGTTCCGGGTACCCGCCTTGCCGAGTATTTCCCCTGTGGCCGGTTACGCGATCTGCTCCGCCGGCGCGCTTCTCCTGGCGGCCGGACGTGCGGACGCGTCTTTTCTCGCAGGTCTTTCAGGAGCGGTCGTTCTCCTCCTGGACGCCTGCGGTTTCTCCCCCCTGGACTGGCTGGGCCCCAAGGAGGCCCGTTCCGTGCTGGTCGTCCCCGGCACCTTTTCGGGGGAAAAACGGAAAGCCGTCTTTCTCGGCGTCCCGCTATCCTGCAGGCTCACACGTGCCGTGTACTTCTCCCGGGAGTCTGCCCTTCGCCGCGTGGAGGATTACCTCGGTTTCGTCCTTTCGCTCGCGTTGCCCGTTTTCGCTGGAGCGGTCACGCTCCGCTATCTCCCCCTTTTCCCGCCGGCCGGCCTCGCGGCGGCCGCGGCAACCGCCATTCTCGGCGCCCGGCGGTTTGCGCGCCCCGCAAACCCTTCCGGCCCGGGCAACCTGGCATCTGGATGGGTGGACCGGTTGAGACCCGGAGAGGGAAACGGGTTCCGCCCTTTCGTCCTGATATACTCCGGGGACGAGGCTGAGGTGAAATTCTTCCTCGCGAAGTACCGCTACCCTCTCCTGCGGGGGGAAGGGATTTTTCTCGAATTTCCCGCGAGCGCCTCCGGACCTGCGGCGGCAAGCGCCCGGGAGGGGGCCTTCCTTCTCCCGTACCGGGTCGACGCAGGCCTTGTCGCACGGGTGCTTCGGGCCGGAAAGACCGTCGGCGTCCCGCCTCCCCGTATGCAGGCCCTTCGGCTCGAATCCGCCGGCCTCGTCGCCATGGCCAGGGGGTTCCGGGCCATCACCCTCTTTCGCCTGGAGGGGGAGGACATGGGAAAAAACGCGTTTCCTGAGGAAACGGCGATCGGCTGGGTGAACGGCATCCTGGACGAAAGCCGCGCGGGACGCGCTGGACGATTTGACAGCGATCCGTAACGGAGTATAATTTACCGGCTTCTTGTTGGGAATAATCCCTTGCCGCGACAATCCATACCGGGAGGATATCGACATGGCCGTCAAAGTCGGCATCAACGGTTTCGGACGTATCGGTCGGAACTTCCTGCGCACGGCTTACAAGGACCCCGCGCTGGAGATCGTCGCCGTGAACGACATCACGGACGCCGGGACGCTGGCGCACCTCCTTAAATACGACTCCATCCACGGCCGGTTCGACGAGGCCGTGGCGGTCAAGGACGGGGCAATCACCGTGGCCGGCAGGACGGTCCAGGTGCTGGCCGCCAAGGACCCGTCCGAACTGCCCTGGGCAAAGCTCGGCGTCGAGATCGTCATAGAGTCCACCGGGAAGTTCACGGAGCGGGAAGGGGCGGAGAAGCACCTCAAGGCCGGTGCGAAGCGGGTGATCATCTCGGCGCCGGCGAAGGGCCCGGACGCCACGTTCGTGATGGGCGTCAACGAGAAGACGTTCGACCCCGCGAAGCACTTCATCATCTCCAACGCCTCCTGCACGACGAACTGCCTGGCGCCGGTCGCCAAGGTCCTCCTCGATACCTTCGGCATCGAGCGTGGGCTGATGACCACGATCCACGCCTACACCAACGACCAGAAAATCCTCGACCTGCCGCACAAGGACCTGCGGAGGGCTCGCGCCGCCGCCGTTTCCATGATCCCGACGACCACCGGCGCCGCCAAGGCGGTGGCCCTCGTCATCCCAGAGCTGAAAGGGAAACTCGACGGCATGGCGATCCGGGTACCCACGCCCAACGTCTCCGTCGTCGACCTGACGGTCGACCTGTCGAGGGCCGCGACGGCCGAGGAGATCAACGCGGCCGTGAAGAAGGCGGCGGAAGGCCCCCTCAAGGGGATACTCCGGTACGTCGAAGAGCCGCTGGTGTCGGTCGACTTCAACCATTCCTGCTACTCCTCCGAGTTCGACGCCCTCTCCACCAAGGTCATCGACGGGAAGATGGCGAAGGTCCTCGCGTGGTACGACAACGAGTGGGGGTACTCCTGCCGGATGCTCGACCTCGCGAAGTTCGTGGCGGGGAAGAAGTGACTTTGATGCGCACACCGCTCGTCGCAGGCAACTGGAAGATGTACAAGACGTCGGGGGAGTCGGCCTCCTTCGTGAAGGAGTTCCTCCCGTTGGTTTCCGGCGTCAAGGGGGTCGAGATCGTCCTTGCCCCTCCTTTCCCGTCGCTTCCCCTCGTGGCTTCGCTCACCGCGGGGAGCAACGTGGGGGTGGCGTCGCAGAACGTGCACTTCGCCGCCGAGGGCGCCTATACCGGGGAGGTGTCTCCCGCGATGGTGAAGGAGGCGGGCGCCGGCTACGCGATCATCGGCCACTCGGAGCGAAGGCTGTATTTCGCCGAGACGGACGATAACGTGGGACGCAAGGTCGCGGCCGCTCTCGCCGCCGGACTCGTGCCGATCCTGTGCGTCGGGGAAACCCTCGACGAGCGCGAGGCGGGGAAGACGTTCGACGTGGCGGGCCGGCAGCTCCGGGCGGGTCTCGCGGGGGTGGATTCCCCGCGGGCGGCGAGGGTCGTCGTCGCCTACGAACCGGTGTGGGCGATCGGCACGGGGAGAACGGCCACCCCGGCGCAGGCGCAGGAGGTCCACGCCTTCCTGCGCGGGATTCTCGCGGAACTGTGGGGGCGCGGCGCGGCCGAAGCCGTCCGCATCCTATACGGCGGGTCCGTCAAGTCGGAAAATATCGCGGACCTGATGGCGCAGGCCGACATCGACGGCGCGCTCGTCGGCGGAGCAAGCCTCAAGCCGGCCTCGTTCGCCGGGATCGTCAAGTTCAAGTAACGGAGGAACCGTAGAAGCATAATGTACACACTGGTCATCATCGTCCACGTGATAGTATCCATCGCCCTCATCCTGATCATCCTGCTCCAGACGGGAAAGGGGACCGACATCGGCGCCGTGTTCGGCGGCGGGTCGTCCCAGACCCTTTTCGGATCGAGCGGCCCGACAAGTTTCCTGGGAAAGATGACGGCAGGGGCGGCGATCGTCTTCATGCTTACGTCGCTGTTCCTGGCCTATTTCGCCGGCGGCAGGTCCTCTCCCACGATCATGAAGGGCGGGGTTTCGGGCCCGTCGATGCCAGGGCCGATACGCCCGCAGGGAGTCCCGCCCGGGATGCCCCAGGGTCCCGGCGGCGCGGCGCCCGCGATGCCGACGCCGGCCCCACCGGCGCAGCCGGTTAAATAGAGGACGCCTCCTCGAAATATTCCATCCGGGAGATTCCCGACGGCGGCGGGAAGATCGACTACGATAAAGCGCTGAACCCCCGGCAGGCGGAGGCGGTCCTGCACGGCGACGGCCCGCTCCTGGTCGTGGCAGGCGCCGGGACGGGCAAGACGCGGACGCTTATCTACCGGGTCGCGCGACTGGTGGAGCTGGGCCACCCGCCCCCCTCCATACTCCTGCTGACCTTCACCCGGAGGGCGTCCGAGGAGATGCTCCGGCGTGCGGCGCACCTCCTCGACCGGCGGTGCGAAAGCGTGGCCGGGGGGACGTTCCACTCCTTCGCGAACACCATCCTGCGGCGCCACGCCGGGGCCGCGGGCTTCGGCGGAAACTTCACCATCCTGGACCGGTCCGACTCGCAGGACCTCGTCGGCCTCATCCGCCATGAAGTCCACACGGGGCACAAGGCCGTGCGTTTCCCCAGGAAGGAGACGCTCGCGGACCTTTTCAGCCGCGCGGTCAACCGCGAAGAGGACGTGGCCACCGCGGTTGAGAAGGAGGCCCCCCACTTCCTGTACTGCCTGGATGATATCCTCGCGGTCTCACGCATGTACGAGGCGACGAAGCGGGAGAGGAACCTGATGGACTACGACGACCTGCTCGTCCACCTCGCGGCCCTGCTCAGGGAGAACGAGGCGGTCCGCCGCACGGTCTCGGAATCCTACCGTCACGTCCTGGTGGACGAATACCAGGACACGAACCGGATCCAGGCGGAGATCCTGCGGCTCCTGGCCACGGCCCACGACAACGTGATGGCGGTGGGGGACGATTCCCAGAGCATCTACTCGTTCCGCGGCGCGAGCTTCAGGAACATCATGGACTTCCCCTCGGATTTCCCCGGGTCCAGGGTGGTGTTCCTGGAGGAGAACTACCGCAGCCGGCAGCCGATCCTCGACCTGACCAACGAAATCATAGCGGGTGCCGCGGAGAAATTCCCCAAGCGCCTCTTCACTTCACGGTCCGGCGGGGAAAAAGCCGCCATCCTGTCCGCACCGAACGAGCGGATGCAGTCCGTCTTCGTGGCCGACCGGATCCTCGAGCTCCACGAGGAGGAGGGTATCCCTTTACGCGAGATTGCCGTTCTGTTCCGCGCGGCCTACCTGTCGTTCGACCTCGAGGTGGAGCTCGCGAAAAGGCGCATTCCCTACCGGAAATTCGGGGGGTTCAGGTTCCTCGAGACGGCCCACGTCAAGGACGTGATCGCGCACCTTCGGCTGATCGACAACCCCCGTGACTCGTTGAGCCTCTCCCGGGCGCTGACGCTGGTTCCGGGCATCGGGAGGAAGGTGAGCGCGGACCTCTCCCGCCAGGCATACCACGAAGCCTCACTCCTTCCGGTCCTCTCCTCGCTGAAGGGCAGGAAGCGGTCGGAGGAGGCGGCCCGACTCGCCAAGCTCCTGTCGGAGCTTGGAGGCGAGAAGCCGGGCCCGGAAGGCGCGGCGGCGTCCCCGGCGGAGATGATGGCGAGGGTGATCGCCTATTACCGGCCGATCATGGAGGCCCGGTTCGACGACTATCCCAGGCGGCTGAAGGACCTCGATCACCTCGAGTCGCTCTGCGCGCGGCACGGGACGCTTTCGGAGTTCCTCTCCGAGATCACGCTCGAGCCGCCCCAGGCGTCGGTGGTGGACATCGCCGTGCCGGAAGGAGAGGAAGATACGCTGACGCTCTCCACGATCCACTCCGCCAAGGGGCTGGAGTGGAAGGCGGTGTTCATCCTCTGGGTGCTGGACGGGAAGCTGCCGCTCTCCCGTGCGGCGGAGAACGAGGAGGAGATGGAGGAGGAGCGGCGGCTCCTGTACGTGGCCGCGACGCGGGCCAAAGACCTGCTGGTGATGACCTACCCCGTCAACATCTACGAGCGTGCGGCCGGGACGGTGCTGTCGAAGCCGTCGCGGTTCGTGGAAGGGATCCCGGCGACCGTCCTTCCCAGGTTCGCGCTTATCGAGTGAAGGGCGGCGCCGCTCAGGGGCGGCCCCTCTCCTTCTCGTCGAACACCTTCGCGCACCAGGGACAGCAAACGGTGTCCCTTTCGACCCAGTGGAGACAGTTCCCGCACTGCATCTCGGGGGGGAGGGACTTTCCCTCCTCCTCGCCTTCTCCCATCTCCTCGTCGTCGTCGTAGTATTTCCAGTCGTCGCGCGCCACTTGGTCAGGAAACCCTTCTCCTTCGTGCCGGCCATGAGGATGTCGCCCCGGCGCCCGGCCACGACCACATTATGGACCACCCTGACCCTGTTATCCAGTGCCCACCGCCGAATTTATTGTCACCGGATACTGTCGCCGAAGGGCATACGTCTCTCGCGAAGAACAGTCGCCGTGCGTGCGAAACATTTATGATGTAACCTTTTTATTGAATATCAGTATTGCGTATTGATATGACCACACATGTGCCAATACAATTCACAAGTGAATTTTTTACGACTACTTGGCCCCCTTTTCTTAAAAGAGCGCACCGCACAAAATGTCGCCGATGGACCAAACTTTTTTTTGTCACACCTCCATATTTTATTAAAGTTTCACCCCTTCCGGACGATAACTATCATAGGACAAACTCCGGTGCAAGAAACAGACAAACAGCGATACCTGATTAGGATAAAAACACCTATACAGAAGTGTGACGGAAAGGAACCGCATAAACAGGCTTCCGCGGTCAAGGAAAAATCATGCAGAAACCGGGTTGCGCCGTGAGTGACACAAGCAAAAGGGGGTCCCAAGCAATGACAAAGGGCACACGCGCCTTGCTGGTGGCACTTCTCGTCCTCGGCGCCGCGGGCTCGCCCGCCCAGGCCGTCACCCTGAGCGGCAGGGCATCGACGCAGGCGCTATGGTTCTCGGACGAGTTCGGATCCGACCACTTCGACCTCGCCCAGTACGCCCGTGTTTACGCCCGGCAGATCGACGCGGGCAACACAGTGTCCGCCACGGGCTACGGACGGGCCGCCGGGGACGTGCAGCAGGGAGACGGGGTCGAGGGCCGCCTGTACTACCTGTACCTGGACAAGAAGGAGCTGGCGAAGAAAACCGACGTCCGGCTGGGGAGGCAATTCTTCTTCGTCAGCGCGGGGTCGGCGATCGTCGACGGGGCCCGGGTGGATTCCCGCCTGGTGGGCCCGCTCGCCATCACCGCGGTCGGGGGCCGCCACGTCAAGTTCGACGTGACGGGTGAGGAGACCCGCAGGGGGGACCTGGCCGCGGCGGTCCAGGTGAGCCTGACCACCATCCCCCAGGGCTATGCGGACCTGTCCTATCTCGTCTCCTACGACGAGAACGACCTGGCCAGGGAGATCGCCGGGCTTTCTGCCAGCAAGGGATTCGGGAAGTACGGGGAACTCTACACGCAGATGCGGTACGACGTCATTTCCA
>JAKALO010000087.1 GCA_021824125.1 Deltaproteobacteria bacterium
TGCCCCTTCCAGCGTTAAATGACCCTGCAAACCGGTGAATCGAACCCCCAGGAAGGTAACACTCACAAACCATGCCAATTCCTTCTCACATGACAAAGCCCTCCCTTCACCTAATAGTTTAACGATTTCGATTATATAAGCCCGACCGCGGGAATGGATCGGGAAAAGAGGATGGGTGATTTCGCACACCCATTAAATCATTCCGAATTTTTTCATCCTGTACCGAAGGGCGTCCCGGGTAAGGCCGAGTTTTTCCGCGGCGCGCGTCTGATTCCCCTGGGTGGCCTCGAGCGCCTGGCGGATGAAATCCTCCTCCACTTTTTCCAGTATCACGCCGGACGCAGGCAGCTGGAAGGCGGGGCCCGCCCCGGAAAACCCGCCCGCGGATAAACCGGCGACGGGATCGCGTTCACCTGACCCGGCCAGGTGATTTGTCCGATGCTCTTTCTCCCCGGGCGTAATCTCTTTCGAATGATCGGATAGATTCGTCCCCGACGGACCCAATGATGCGAACGACCCTTCCATCCCCAGGATGAGAGTGCGTTCAATGAGATTTTTCAGTTCCCTTACGTTTCCCGGCCAGGAATATGCCGCCATTCCCGAACGCGCCTCCGGGTCGAGCTCGAAAACGGGCCGCTTGAACTCCCGGGAGAATTCCGAAAGGAAATGGTCCATCAAGGGCAGGATGTCCTCCGGGCGCTCCCGCAGGGGGGGTATGCGGATGGGGATCACGTTCAGCCGGAAGTAGAGGTCTTCCCGGAATGCCCCGCTTTTGACGAGGTCCTCGAGGTTCTTGTTGGTGGCGGCGATGATCCGGACGTCCACCTGGATGTCCCGGTGGCCGCCCACGCGCCGGAAGGTCTTGTTCTCGATGAACCGGAGGAGTTTCGCCTGGAGCCCCGGCTTCATGTCGCCGATCTCGTCGAGGAACACCGTCCCGCCGTCCGCGACCTCGAAGAGCCCCTTCTTGGCCGTCTTCGCGTCGGTGAAAGCGCCCTTTTCGTGCCCCATCAGCTCCGACTCGAGGAGTTCTTCCGGCAGGGCGGTGCAGTTGATGGGGATGAAGGGCCGCGTGGCCCGCGCGCTCTCGTAGTGGATCGCCTGCGCGATCAGGTCCTTCCCCGTCCCGCTCTCACCCTGGAGCATCACCGTGGCCGCTTCGGACCTGGCCACTTTTCGGGCGATCTCGACGACTTCCTTGAGTTTTCCGCTGGGGCCGATGATCCGGTGGAAGCCGTATCTTTTCACCGACTCCTTGCGGTGGAACTCCACTTCCTGGCGGAGTTCGTGCCGGTCGAGCGCGTTCTGCGCGATCACACGCAGGCGGTCGAGGTCGAACGGCTTGCTCACGTAGTCGTAGGCCCCTATGCGCATCGCCTCCACGGCGGTCTTCAGGTCGTCGGTCGCCGTGACCATGACGACCGTGGAGGAAGGGTCCAGCGCTTTCAGGCGTCGAAGCACCTCGATGCCGTCGATCCCGGGAAGGGTGATGTCCAGGAAGACGAGGTCCGGCATCTCGTCCGTCGCCTGCGCGAGGGCCTCCTCCCCGGTCTCCACGGTGGAGACGGAGTGGCCGTCCCTGGACAGCGCCTGCTGGATCGACCAGCGGATCATCCGCTCGTCGTCCACAACCAGAATTCTGGATCGCGCCATGCCGAATCCTTAAATTTTAGAGTATCGCGTCCCGGAGAGCCGGCCTGAGACATCGGGAATTATACCTGAATCGCCGGTCGGAGGGGGGACATATCGCATGCTGTATACGGTATTCCCCTGGAGGCTCAAAGCTTCTTCCGGGGCAGGAACACGGAGAAGGTCGCCCCCTTCCCCTCCTCGCTCGCGACGGTGATCCACCCGTCGTGCAGATCGAGGATCTTGCGTGTCATGGACAGTCCAAGGCCCGTGCCGGACTCCTTTGTAGTGAAGAACGGCTGGAAGATCTTCCCGATCCTGTCCGCGGCGATCCCCGGGCCGTTGTCGCTCACGGTGGCCACCACGAAACGGTTCCGGATCTTTACGTCGGGCACTTCCGTCGGGATCTCCGAATGCGTGCGGATCGTCAGGACGCACCCTTCCGGCCTGGCCTGGAGCGCGTTGAGCACCAGGTTCAGGAACACCTGCTTTATCTGCTCCGGGTCCGCCTCGATCTCCGGCATCCCGGGATCGAATTCGCGGTCGACGGAGGCGCGCTTCCCTTCCGGGATCTGCTTCACAAGGAAGAGCACTTTTTCTATCACCTCGTTCACGTTGACCGGCGAGAACTGCGGCTCAGTGTAGCGGGAAAAATTCAGGAGGTCCCGGAGCGTCTGGTCGAGGCGCTTCATCAGGGACATCATCTCGTCCAGGATCTCCCGCTTTGGGTCCCCCTCCGGGAATTCCCGGGAAAGGACCTGCGCGGCCCCGTAGATCCCCGCCAGGGGATTCTTTATCTCGTGCGCGATCCCGGCGGCCATTTCGCCGAGGGACGCAAGCCGGTCCGCCCGCGCAAGCTGCCTGTGGTGGAATTTATCGAGCTCGTCCTGCGCCTCGGAAAGCTTGCGTATCATGTCGTTGAAGCTGTTCCCCAGGCGCCCCAGCTCGTCCCCGCTGCGGATGTCCACCCGGCCGTCCAGCTTCCCGGCTTCCACCGATTCCATCGTCCTCACCAGCTTGGCGACCGGGGCGGAGACGAACCGCCGCAACAGTATGCTCGTCAGCCCGGACGTGAGCACGATCGCGAGTCCCGTGAAGGAGAGGATCAGGGTCCGGTTGAACTCGATGTTTTTCTCCGTCTCCTCCATGGAGAGGCAGACGTCGAGGACGCCGAGCACCTCGATGTCCTTCCGGTGGCACCGCAGGCACTTCTGCTCGTTCTCGATCGGCTCCACCATGCAGAACGAGCGGTGGCCGGTCGCCGCGCTCTGGAAGGGGGTGCTGCGCTCGGGGCTCCGGTAGACGGCGTAGTCCAGCTCGTCCGTCAGCTTGCCGATCTCGGATATTTTGGCGGAATAGAGGATGCGCCCCTCCTCGTCGAACACGCGCAGCTTCTCCACGCCCGGAAGCGCGCCGACCGTGTGGAATATCGACATCAGCGACTCGACGTGCCCGGTCTCCATCCCGATGCGGATGGTGTTCTTCAGCGCCCGCGTGAGCACGATCGCCTGGTTGCGGGTGGCGTCGAGCGCCTGTTCGGACTGGATGCGGAAGGTGATGTAGGAGGACGCCCCGAAAATGACCGCCAGCACCAGGCTGATGGATAGCGCCATCTTGAAGAACAGCGACCGGGGGAAAAACCGCATCGGAAACGATCCCCTCTTCAGGGGGTAGCTACATCAGGTGGCAGCTTTTGCATAGCTCTCCCTGGCTCTTCCGGAAAAGACGGCGATTGTCGGACTGGTGGGGGAGATGGCAGGCGATGCAGGAGATGTTTTCCTTGTCCCTCGGCACGTCGGGGGGGATCTGCGTCATCGCCGGTTTATTTATCTGCGCGGACCTGTGCTGGGTATGGAAATCCTTGTGGCACTTGAAGCAAAGGGCGTTGCCTGCGAGCACCACCTGGCTGGGGCCCGGGCCCGCATGGGGGGAGTGGCAGGGATTGCATTCCTTTTTCTCCACCGGGTAATGGACGGTCCCCTCCGAAGTAAAAGGGTCGTGGCACTCGAGACACCCCTTCTCGAGTTTCTGCAGCTTTGGGAGGGTGGAAAAATGGGGATCGTGGCACCCCGTGCATTCCCCGGCCTTGACGGGCGTGTGCACCGACCTCTCCTTGCCCCCCTCCTCCTTCTTCTCGAAATTGTCGTGGCATGCGTAGCACGCCTCCTTCTGGTCCTTCGCCTTGAGCTCGCCCTCCTCCAGGAGGTGGCACCCTTCGCAGCCGTCGTCCAGCGCCGGGTGCAGGCGGTAGGACCGGAATACGAGAGGCGCGCCTTCATTCCCGCCGGAAAGACGGAACTCCTCCATTTTGACATCTGGCAGGTGGTAGATTTTTACGCGCTTGCCCCCGACGTTCAGGATGTTCATCCCTGTGTTAAGCGTCGCCTCCCCGTTCTGGAAAGACTCTCCCTTCAACGGTTCCTGCGCGATCCCGTTCACCGAGACGGGCAAGGGGGTTTCCGCCCCGGGAGCGAAGGCGAATATTTTCACGCCGCTCTCGAGCGACAGCGTCATGTCCGGCGGGAACAGTATGACCGGCTCCCCTGCACCGAGGATCGGGGGGGCCGTTGCCGCGAGGATCACGAGCAGCAGCGCCGTTGGGAACCACCTCTCGGGGCTCATCGGGCGGGCGCCTCCTCCAGTTGATCCGAACCCCTCCCCGGCGGGGGGACCGCGAACGGGTTCCTGTGGAGAACGGTCGTCAGTTTCAGGCTGGGGCAGCGCGTGCAGTCGAGGCAGCGCAGGCAGTCCAGGTTCGTCGGGTCCCTGTCGGGGCGGATGTCGACCGGGCAGATCTTCTGGCACTTCCCGCACTTGGTGCAGGTGTCGGGGTTCCAGGCCAGCTGCAGGAAGCTGGACTTGTTGAATACCGAGAAGATCGCGCCCAGGGGACAGACGGCGCGGCAGAACGGCCGCTTGACCATGAGCGACGTCGTGACGAAGAAGAGAAGGATGGATATCTTCACCCAGAACAGGTAGCGGATCATCGAGCGCACGTTCAGGTCGAGGGTGACCCAGGTGAGCCCCCCGATCAGGGTCCCCATCGGGCAGAGCTTGGAGAACCAGTTTTCGTGGGTTACGAGCGGTATCAGGAAGACCAGGAGGGCCAGAACCGCGTACCGGATGTACCGGGTCCACACCGGGATGGTGCGTTTGAAACTCTTGAACTTGTATAGAATGTCCTGCATGAAACCGAAGGGACAGAGCGTCCCGCACGTCATCCGGCCCACCGAGGCGCCCACGATGGCGAGCGTCCCGGCGCCGTAGTACGGGAAGTTTCCCGTGACCATGAAGTGCTGAAGCGTCCCGATCGGACAGGAGAAGAGCGCGGAGGGGCAGGCGTAGCAGTTCAGGAGCGGCGAGCAGACGCTTTTCAGCGAACCCTGGTACAGGGAAGGCGAGATTTTGAGCGCGCCGTCCGCGACGGAGAGGGAAAACCCCTGCAGGTAGGAGTTCGGCAGGAACGTCCCCATCGCTTGAAAGATCCGGCGCTTCAGGAAACCCAAGGGATCACCCGACCCCTATGCATGATAGTCAAAGCATCGCGGCGTTGAACATCACCTCGCCGATCTCCTCCCGGTAGACCCCGTAGGCGAACACGACGCCTGCGGCCGCGACGGTCAGCAGGAACGCGATCAGTCTCGTCTTCATCCCGCGTGTGGTCTCCTTCTCATTCCCCGGCCAGGAGCCAGGCCTTCCGGTACATACCCGCGGCTTTGCCCAGGTCGCCGGCCGCTTCGTACGCTCGTCCGGCCAGCGCATGCGCTTCCGGGTCCCGGGGTGAAAGCTCGAGGGCGCCGCGGATGAGGGTCTCCGCTTCCGCGACGTTTCCCTTGCCGGCGAGAATGGCGGCCTTCAGCATCATCGCCGGCGGATACGAAGCGCCAAGCCTTAGCGCCTCGCCGACCTCCTTCTCGGCCTCGGCTACCAAACCCATTTTCCATTGTACCCGGGCGAGTCCCGTTCTCGCCACCACGTTCTCCTTCTCGGCCGCGACCGCCGCCTCGAACTCCTTCCTCGCCTCCGCGGCCTTACCCGGATCTTTCCTGGCCTTCGCCAGGAGGATGTCGCCCAGCAGGATGCGAGGCGCCGCCCAGCCCGGGTCCGCGGCGACGGCCGTCGCAAGCTTCCGCTCCGCGTTGTCGTCCATCCCCGACGCGTGGAGCCTCCGCCCCAGGTTGTAGTTCAGGAGCGCCTTGCGGTTCGGCTTGTAGGCCGTGTCGGCCTTCGCGGCGACGGCCGCCTCCTCGGCTTTCCGCAGGCCCAGGAGGACCTCGACCTGCTCCCTCATTTCCGCAAGCACGAAACTCGGATACCCGTTGACGGCGTGCCGGATCACCCCGCCTTCCCCCAGGATGGCCGTGGAAGGAACGGCGACCACGCCGTATCCGCGGTAGGTGTCGAGGCCCGAATCGAACACAACGGGGAACGACAGCTTCATGTCCGCCGCCTTCCCGCGCACCGCCTTTAAATCCTCGTCGGACATGTGCTCGTGGTCCACGTTCACGGCGATAACCTTCAACCCCTTCGGCTCCAGTTCCGGAACCATCTTCTGAATGTCCTTCAGTTCGTCCATGGACCGGCCGCTCCACGTGGCGAAAAAGACCAGGATAACCGCTTTATCATTTTTGAAGGCATCGAGGGAAACCTCGTTCCCCGAGACGTCCTTCAGCCGGAATTCCGGCGCCTCCGCACCCACCTGGACGTTCTTGAAGGCGGCGGCAGCCTTGGGCGCGCTGTAGAGCCCAACGGCGAACAGCAACACCGAGGCGAGGATCTTCCCCGCCTTCCCCCTCGATCGCATCTCTTTCCCCCCCGACGCCTGTAGTGGGACGCCTCCCCGGGAGCGTCCCCCTTGAACTCATGCCTCCCGGACAACTACCTTTGGAGGAACGGCTTGTCCGACGAATGCGGGTCGTGACAGGACGTGCACGCCTTTCCCCGTGACTTCCGGAAATGGACCTCGGAACTTTTCTGGTCGTGGCAGGCCACGCAGAGCGTCTCCTCGCTCGCCGTCGTCAGCGCCTTGTGCGCCGAGCCGTGCGGGTCGTGGCAGGCGGTGCAGTCGCCGTTCCCCATCGGGCCGTGCGCCAGCTTCCCCTTGTCCTGGCGGCCGTGGCACCGGTAGCACAACGCATCCCTCGGCGCGGGAACCGCGAAGCCTTTCCCCGGAGGCCCGTGGCACTCCGCGCACTTTTCCACGCCGCCGTGGTAGACGTAGCCCCCCCCGGACGGCTTGTCCACCGCGGACACCGTGACGGTCGCGGCGGTATTGCCCGCCCTCGCGCGAATCACGTTCCTGCCGGACCCCAGCGGGACATGCGCCGAAAACCCGCCGCCGCGGACCGCGGCGACCTGCTTTCCCTTTCCGTCGACGTCGACCTCGACGTTCGAAATCCCTCCGCCGGCCGCCTTTCCGATCACGAGGACGCGACCTTTCCGGAGGACGGCGCCTTCACGCGGCGCGAGAATCGACAGCCTGGGACCACTTGACTCCCCGGAAAAGGAAATGGCGGGGAGGAGGATCCCCCCCGCCGCCGTCGCCAGGGCCAACAGAAGAGGCAGCACCCGGTCGTGAGTAACGTTTGCCATGGCCCGCCGTCAGCTCCCTCCTATTCCTTGATGAACTTTTCGACCGCCTTGCGCAAATACTTCACCGCGTTCGGCAGATCGCCTTTCTTTTCATACGCCAGGCCGAGCCAGAAATACGCCTTCTCCGGCTTGGGGTTGAGCATGGCCGCCCCGGAAATCTCCTGGATCGCCTTGTCGTGCTCCCCCTTCTCCATGTGCACGATCCCGACCCCGATCTGCGCGTCCTTGTTCATGGGGGACAGTTCCTTCGCCTTCTGGAAGTGGACGAGCGCCTCGTCGTACTTCTTCATCGCCACCAGTGAATCGCCGTAGGCTATACGGGCCTCGGCGTTTTGAGGGTCGAGCTCCACCGCCTTCGCGAACTTCTCCGCGGCTTTATCGATCATCCTCTTCTTGAAGAGGACCCGCCCCAATGCGACCTGGCGGTCCGCCTCGCTCCCCTCCTTGCTCTTCTGGACGGTCTCCACCGGAGTGATGAGCTTCTTGTAGTCGTCCTCGCTCATCAGGCCGGCGAGCACCTTGATCTTCCCTCCCACCACGTCCTTGAAGTCGCGCCCGTGGCTCGAGTGCTCGAAGGCGAACTTCCCGTCCTTCCCTATGACGCCCGTCGATGGCAGTATGAAAAGCCCGTAATCGCCGTAGACCTTCTGGTCCTTGTCCATCAGTATCGGGAACTTGATTGCCGTCCCCGCAGCGACTTTCTTCGCGTCTTCGGGGGTGTCCGTGTACGCGGAGACGACGATGAAATCAACCCCCTTGGCGCCCAGCTCCTCCTGGAGCGCGACGAGGTCCTTGATCTGGTCCAGCGACCGCTCCTGGGCAAGCTTCACGAAGGACAAGACCGTGATCTTGCCCGAGTCGGGTTTGAACTCGAAATCCTTGCCCTCGTAGTCCTTGAGTGAGAAGGCTATCGCCGGAGCGCCTTCCTTGACGTTCCGGAACGCCGACCCGGTGCCCGGGACCGTCGAAAAGAACAGCGCCACGAAAACGGCGAAGACCACCAGTGGAATGCGGAATCGTTGACCGCGCATTTTCCCCTCCTAATCGTACTTTACTGGGCTTACCCTGTCGTAGGTCTTGGGCTTGTGGCAGCCCACCACGCAGGTTCCGCCGTTGGCGGTCTTGGTGTACTGGACGGGAAGCATCCACGCCTTGCCGAACGGCACCTCTTTCCGGATGTGCTTCTCCTGGTCACCCGCGTGGACCTCGTGGCACGCCTTGCAGGAGCGCCCCTTCTCCTTGTTCACGTGGAGGAAGTGCTGGTTCACGTCCCCGTTGCGGAAGTTCGTGAGCTTCGTGGTGATCTTGTCCAGCGCGATGTCCTTGTTGTGGCAGTCGAAGCACAGCGCGTAGTTCTCGGTGGCGTACGGCTTGTAAAACTCCGACGGGAAGTACTTCTTGAGGACCAGCGGGTTGTTGCTCCCGTGCGGGTCGTGGCAGGCGTAGCAGTCGTTCTGCTGGACCGGCCCGTGCTGTTTCTTCGAGGCCTTGACCTTCGCCCCCATGTCCTTGTGGCACGTGTAGCAGATGTCCTTGGTGTGCGTCTTCATCTGCCGCGGGAAGCTCGACGAGTGCGGCGTGTGGCAGGTCGTGCACGGTCCTTTCAGAAGCGCCGTGTGCTTTACGGTCGCGGCCTGGAAGCGCTCGGCCATCTTCTTGTGGCATTCGAGGCACTGGGCCGTCCCCTCGGCCGACAGCATGAAGGGGTGGTCCGAGTTGTGCGCGTCGTGGCATTTCAGGCAGGACTCGAGGGCCGGCTTGTGCGGGTATTTGCGGGTGAACTCCGCCTTCCGGTCCTCGTGGCAGAGGAAGCAGGAGTCGTTCCCTTTCGCCGTCAGCTGCATGGGATTGGGCGACGAGTGCGGGTTGTGGCATACGTTGCAGTCGCCGGTGGCGACCGGCCCGTGGAGGAACTTCTTCACCTGCTGGGTGTTCTTGTGGCACACGTAGCAAAGCTCCGCCGTCTTGACCTTCTTGAGCATCTTCGGCGCGGCGGCCTGGTGCGGGTCGTGGCACCCGATGCACTCCCCCTTCTTGACGGGGGTGTGCTTGAACTCGAACTTGTCGACCGGCTGGTGGCACTTCTCGCAGAGCGCCTTCCCGGTGGCGACCAGCTTGAAGTCGGGCCCCTTCTTCGTCGGGTGCCCTTTTTTCGCCTCGATGTGGCAGACGGTGCACTGGGCCACTCCCACGGGGCCGTGCACGAAGGCGGCCTTCCCCATTTGGGGATGACAGTCCTTGGTCACGCATGCGTCCGCCGCAAAGGATTCACCGCCGCAGAAAAACAAAACCCCCATGAAGAGCACGGCCACCCCGATGGAACCGACAGACTTTCGCATTCGGCACCTCCCTGCCCGTACCGGGTTATTTATCCATCTCGCCCCTTGATAATTTATGAGCCGCCGTAGGAATGCAGCCCCGAAAGAACCAGGTTTACGCCCAGATAGCACATTATGGTCGCCAGGAAGCCCACGATGGAGAGGATGGCCGCCCGCTTTCCGTGCCACCCCCGGGTGATCCTTGCGTGAAGGAACGCCGCGTAGACGAGCCACACGATCAACGACCAGGTTTCCTTGGGGTCCCAGGACCAGTAGGTCCCCCACGCGTAGTTCGCCC
>JAKALO010000088.1 GCA_021824125.1 Deltaproteobacteria bacterium
CGACGACGAGGACCGCGAGAACGAAGGGGATCTCACGCTTGCGGCGGAGCACGTCACTCCCGAAGCGATCAACTTCATGGCCCGTTACGGCAGGGGGCTGATCTGCCTGAGCCTCACCGAGGAGCGGGCCCACCAGCTCCAGCTTCCCCCCATGGTCCACGACAACTCCTCGCCTTTCGGGACCGCGTTCACCATTTCGATCGAGGCGCGAAGGGGCGTGACCACAGGCATATCGGCCTACGACCGGTCGACGACGATCCGCACCGCGATCGCGGAAGGGGCGGGGCCCGACGACCTGGTGCGCCCCGGGCACGTGTTCCCGATCGTGGCGAAAAAGGGCGGGGTCCTCGTCCGGACCGGGCAGACCGAGGGCTCCGTCGACCTGGCGCGGCTCGCGGGGTGTGTTCCCGCCGGCGTGATCTGCGAAGTCATGAAGGAAGACGGGACGATGGCCCGGTTGCCGGATCTCTCCATCTTCGCGGCGGAGCACGGGCTAAGGATCGTATCGATCAGGGACCTGATCGAATACCGGATGACGAGGGAACGCCTGGTGTCGCGCGTGGCGGAAACCCGGATGCCCGTCCGGGAGGGCGGGGAATTCAGGGCGATCGCCTACCGGAACGAGATCAACAGCGACACGCACGTGGCCATGGTGAAGGGGGAGATCCGGCCGGACGTCCCGGTGCTCGTGCGCGTCCATTCCGAGTGCCTGACCGGCGACGTGTTCGGCTCGCTCCGATGCGACTGCGGCGACCAGCTCCACAGCGCGCTTCGCAGGATCGAGGCCGAGGGCGCGGGCGTCCTTTTGTACATGCGGCAGGAAGGGCGGGGGATCGGGCTGGAGAACAAGATCCGCGCATACAACCTTCAGGACAAGGGATTCGACACGGTCGAGGCGAACGAGAAGCTGGGGTTCAAGCCGGACCTGCGGGATTACGGCGTTGGGGCGCAGATCCTGGTCGACCTCGGCGTCCGGGAGATCCGGCTCCTCACGAACAACCCGAAGAAGATAGTCGGCCTGGAAGGCTACGGGCTGCGGGTGGCGGAACGGGTGCCGATCGAGATCGTCTCCAACGCGGACAACGTGAAATACCTGAAGACGAAAAAGAAAAAGATGGGACACATCCTGAACGTCGAGTGAGGGGGATAAACGATGGTGCGGACGATAGAGGGTGACCTCCAGGGCCAGGGGCTGAAAATCGCGATCGTGGTGTCGCGTTTCAACGGTTTCATCACCGACAGGCTCGTGGAAGGGGCGCTGGACGCCCTGAAGAGGCACGGGGTCGACGAAAAGGACGTTTCCGTGGTGAAGGTCCCCGGTTCCTTCGAGCTGCCCCTGGGGGCTCGTCGTGCCGCGAAGGGGAAAGTGGACGCCGTCGTCGCCCTGGGCGCCCTGATCCGCGGAGGCACCCCCCACTTCGATTACCTCTGCGCCGAGGTCACCAAGGGGATCGCCCAGGTTACGCTCGAGTCGGGGGTCCCCGTCGCCTTCGGTGTGCTCACGACCGACACCGTCGAGCAGGCGATCGAGCGGGCCGGGACCAAGTCGGGAAACAAGGGGTTCGAGGCCGCCCTGTCGGCGATCGAGATGGCGAAGCTCCTGCGCCAGATGTAGGAGGGTGAAAGCGAAGCCCAAGGTGAGGCGGGAATCGAGGGAAAAGGTCTTTCAAACGCTGTACATGATGGATGTCCTGGGGGTTGGCCCTGATGAGGCTATCCCCCTTTTTTCGTTGAGCGCGTCGACCCCCTCCGACGAGGAGTACTACGCCGCGACCCTGCGCGGCGTATGGGAGCACCTTGGGGAGCTGGACGGGCTCATCCGGGAGGCGGCCAGGAACTGGCGGCTGGAACGCATGACCCTGGTGGACCGGAACATCCTGCGTCTTGGCGCGTACGAGATCAGCCGCTCCACCGACGTTCCGTTCGCGGTGG
The DNA here is from genome assembly GCA_021824125.1 of Deltaproteobacteria bacterium. Taxonomy (GTDB): domain Bacteria; phylum Desulfobacterota; class Deferrimicrobia; order Deferrimicrobiales; family Deferrimicrobiaceae; genus JAKALO01. Next base: position 1,933 of record JAKALO010000088.1, read on the forward strand.
CGATCAACGAAGCGGTGGATCTTGGGAAGCGCTTCGGCTCGGAGGAATCCGGGTCTTTTGTTAATGGAATACTTGATAAAATATCTGTTATAACTTTGAAAAAGAAGGTATAAACATGAAATACAAACCGCAGTCATTCGAGGCCGGGTGGCAGGAGCGCTGGGAGGCGGACGGGGCGTTCCGCTGCCGTGACGAGATCGAATCCCCCAAGTACTACTGCCTTGAAATGTTTCCCTACCCTTCGGGGCGCATCCACATGGGCCACGTGCGGGTGTACACCATAGGGGACCTGATCGCGAGGTTCAAAAGGATGCGCGGGTTCCAGGTCCTTCATCCGATCGGGTGGGACGCCTTCGGGCTCCCCGCGGAAAACGCCGCCCACCGGCACGGGACGCACCCCGCCCGGTGGACATACGAGAACATAGATTTCATGCGGCATCAGCTCAAGGAGCTGGGGATCTCCTACGACTGGGAACGGGAATTCGCGACCTGCTCCCCGGAATATTACCGGTGGGAGCAGCTCTTCTTCCTCTGGATGATCCGGGACGGCCTGGCCTACCGGAAGCGTGCGCTGCTCAACTGGTGCGACGAGTGCCAGACCGTCCTCGCCAACGAACAGGTAAACCGCGACGGGACCTGCTTCATACACGACCAGGCGCGCGTCACCCAGCGCGAGCTGGACCAATGGTTCCTGGGGATCACGAAATACGCGGACGAGCTGCTCTCCGGCCACGAGGAGCTGAGAGGCGGGTGGCCCGAGAACATCCTGGAGATGCAGCGGAACTGGATCGGGCGGAGCGAGGGGGCGGAGATCGACTTTCCCCTTGCGGGCGGCGAGGGGAAGATCACGGTCTTCACCACACGCCCGGACACGATCTACGGCGCCACGTTCATGAGCATGGCCCCGGAGCACCCCCTGGTGATGGAATTCGCGAGGAAAGCCGGCCGCGAGGCGGAGGTCCGCTCGTTCGTCGACAGGGTCGCGGGGCAGGACCGGATCGTCCGCTCGAGCGACGAGCTTGAAAAGGAAGGGATCTTCACCGGCGGTTACTGCGTCAACCCCGTGACGGGGAAGAACGTCCCGATCTTCGCCGCCAACTTCGTGCTCTACGAGTACGGGACCGGGGCGGTGATGGCCGTCCCCGCCCACGACCAGCGGGATTTCGAATTCGCGAAGAAATACGGGTTGCCGGTCGTGGTGGTCGTCCGGCCGGAGGGGGAGGAACTCCGCGCGGAGACTATGGGCGCGGCCTACGAGGGGCCGGGGCTCATGGTTGATTCGGGCCCGTTCACGGGGCGCGGCAACGAGGAGGGAAAGCGCGAGGTCACCCTGCATTTCGAGGAACGTGGAATCGGCCGGGGGAAGGTGCAGTACCGGCTGCGGGACTGGGGGGTGAGCCGCCAGCGGTACTGGGGATGCCCGATCCCCGTCATCCACTGCGGGAAGTGCGGGATCGTCCCGGTGCCCGAGAACGAACTTCCGGTGGTCCTGCCCGAGAACATCGCCTACACGCGCGAGAAGGGGAATCCCCTGGCGGCCCTGGAAGAGTGGATCCGGGTCTCCTGTCCTTCCTGCAAGGGCCCCGCCCGCAGGGAGACGGACACCTTCGACACCTTTTTCGAGTCGAGCTGGTATTTCCTCAGGTACATCGACCCGAAAAACGACCGGGAGCCGCTGGACCCGGGGAAGATGAAGGCCTGGATGCCCGTGGACCAATACGTCGGCGGCGTCGAGCACGCGTGCATGCACCTGATCTACGCCCGGTTCTTCCACAAGTATTTGCGCGACCGGGGGCTTGCGCCGGGGAACGAGCCGTTCAAGCGGCTCCTCTCCCAGGGAATGGTGTGCATGGCGACCCTCGAGTGCCCCAAGCACGGATGGCGCTACCCCGAGGAGGTCGAGGCCGGGGGAAACTGCCGGCAGTGCGGGGAAAAGGTCGAGGTGGGCCGCTCGATGAAGATGTCGAAGTCCAAGCGCAACGTGGTCGAGCCCTCCGCGCTCATCGGGAAGTACGGGGCCGACACCGCCCGTCTCTTCTCGCTCTTCGCGGCCCCCCCGGAAAAGGACCTCGACTGGAGCGAGCAGGGGGTCGAGGGCGGGTTCCGGTTCCTGGGCAGGGTCTACAGGCTCGTCGCGCAGAGGGAGAATTCGATCCGGGCCGCGGGGGCTTTTCGGGGCGATCACGGGGAGGGTTCCAGGCGGATCCGGCAGGTCACCCACCGGACCCTGAAGAAGGTGACCGGCGATGTCGAGGAACGGTACCACTTCAACACGGCCATCTCGGCGATAATGGAGATGGTGAATTTCCTTTACCTGGTCGAGGATCCTGCATGGGACTCGCCCGAGACGGCGCCTGCCCTTCGCGAGGCGGTGGAGATCCTCCTTCTGATGCTCTCACCGTTCGCCCCCCACATTTCCGAGGAGTTGTGGGAGAAGATCGGGAACGCGGGGCTGGCATGCCGGCAATCCTGGCCGCAGGCCGATTCCGAAGCCGCCAGGGTCGAGGAGATACTCGTCGTGGTGCAGATCAACGGGAAGCTTCGCGCGAGGATCACGGCGGACCCGGAAGCGGACGAAGAGGAGATCCGCGCGAAGGTCCTCGCCGACCCGCGCGTCCGGGAACACATTGACGGGAAGAAGATGAAAAAGCTGGTTTATGTCCCGAAGAAGCTCGTCAACATCGTGGTGGGTTAGGATGGCCGCCGCCGGACGCCCGCCTGTCACGCTCCGCGCCGTCCTGGCGGCCGGGATCCTGTTATCGCTCCTTTTCTCCCTGCACGCCTGCGGCTACCGGCTCAAGGCGGAGCCCGGCTCCCGGTTCGCGGACCCCGCGCTGCGGCTGGACCTGCCCCCGTTCGCCAACGCTTCCGTCGTGCCCGACGCCGGGGCCTTCCTCGCCGGACGCCTCCGGGAGGAGCTGCGGCGGATCGGCTTCCGCGGCGCGTTCGAACAGGCCGGGGCGGATTACCTCGTCGAGGGGAAGGTCCGGGAAATACGCGAGGAAGTCTCCTCGCACGGGGCCGACGGATACGCCCTCGAGCACCGGCTGAGCGTGGTCGTCGACATCCGCGTCCAGGAAATCACGCGGGGCCGCGTAATCTGGAAGGAGGAGGGGATGGGCGAGTCGGCCTCCTATTTCGCGGGCGCGGATTTCCAGTACACGGAGTCGAACCGGCGCGCGGCGATCGAGGAGTGCTGCAGGAGGATGGCCCGGCGGATAGGTCAGACGATCCGGGTCCTCATGTGAAACCGTCTCCCGTCCCGCAGCTGCTCCAGCCCTGGTTTTCGGGCCGTCCGGCGCCCGCGTACCTGCTGGCGGGCGACGGTGCGGGCCTGGCCGATCTCGTCGCGGAGCTCTGGTTGGGACGGTTCCGGGAGGAAGGCAAGACCGCGGAGCTCGTCCGGTGGACCGCGGTCGACCTGGAGCGGGAATCCCCCGAGGCGTCCTTCCGGACGCCGTCTTTCTTTTTTTCTTTCCGGATCTTCGTCCTGCCGGATCTCGCCGAGGTGAAAAAGGCGCCCCGGGAGGCGGTCCTTGCGTACCTCGGCGCCCCGGACCCTTCCGTGCTCCTCGTTCTCCCCTGCGCGGAACGGAACGCCGCCCGGGCGTATTCGGCCGTGGCAGGGGTTAAATCCATGGCTCCGAGGGAAGAACAGGTGGTCTCCGCCCTGGCGGGGTTCGCGGTTGCGACCGTAAGGGGGGCGGGAAAAGCGTTCCCCGGGGACGCGGCGGAATTCCTGGTCCGGTGGGTCGGGTTGGATTACTCCCGCCTGAAGGAGGAAATCGGGAAGCTTCTCTCCTTTGCTGGCGATCGCACGGAGATCGGCGTCGAGGAGGTCAGGGAAGTCTGCGTCGCCCGTGGGGCGGTGGACCCCTTCGTCCTCGCAAGGAAACTGGAGGACCGTGACCTGAAAGGGTGCCTTTCCATGCTCCGTAAATTCGCGGCCGGCGCGGAGGCCGCGGATTACCACGGGCTGTTGGGGGCGATCGCCTGGTCCGTCCGGAAGCGGCTGGTCGCAAGGGGCACGTCGCTGTCGCCGGAAAGGGGAGGACGGATCCTCGCCGCCCTTTCCCTCATAGACAGGGGGATGAAAGGGGAGAGCGGCCTCTCCCCCGAGCAGGTGTTCGAGATCCGGTTGCTGAAATTGCTTGGCTGAACCGGTTTACTTTACCCCGGGGACGTTCTTGAACTTTACTTTTTGGTCGCCTTGTGAACGGCCTTGGACAGCCGGGACACTTTCCGGGCGACGGTCTTCTTGTGCAGCACCCCCTTGGATCCGGCGCGGGCGATCACCGAGGAGGTCTCCTTCAGGATCTCGACGGCCTTCGGGGCGTCGCTTCCGGACAACGCGGTGCGGACTTCCTTTACGGCGGACTTGACCGTGGAACGGATATGGCGGTTCCGGATCTTTCGCTTGAGGCTCTGCTTGTGACGTTTTTCCGCGGAACTTGACTTGGACAACGTGTTCCTCCCTGCGCAACCATCGAATGATAATCGTGAAACCAGAATGATATACGTGGATGCATGTTATGTCAAAGAAAAAACCGGAAGAAACGGGTTGCCCAATATTTCGGCAAAACGTCCAACCCGTAAAAACTGCGCGGCGAGGGATGGGATTCCACAAGGCATCCCACAGGTTTTCCCCAATGGATGTGGAGAAAGGGCATTCGATCACTTCGTGGATTTTTTCGCCATCTCCCAGAAGCGGTCGAGCGTGGCAGGATCCGAATTTTCAATGCTGTTTCCCGATTCCGCCGCGATTTTTTCCATCTCCCGAAACCTCCGCTCGAACCGTTCGTTCGCGGCCATCATGGCGACCTCGGGGTTGACGTTGATGAATCGGGCGAGATTCACCAGCGAGAACAGGACGTCGCCCAGTTCGTGCTCAAGTTCCTCGGGGACCCCGCGCGGGAGAGCCTCCATCAGCTCACCCATTTCCTCCTTTACTTTCGCGAGAACCTGACCCGTGTTCTCCCAGTCGAAACCGACACGTGCGGCCTTCCTGGTGAGCTTGGCCGCGCGGAGAAGGGACGGGAATTCCCTTGGGACTCCCCCGATCCGCGAGGCATGGTTCCGGTTCTCGACGGTTTTCTTTATGTGGTCCCACTGGAGCGAGACCGCGTCCGGGGTGTCGGCCGTTGCGTCCGAGAAAACGTGCGGATGCCTCCGGATCATTTTCTCCGATATCCTGGAGAGGACGTCGGAAACGTCGAACTGCCCGTTCTCCTCGGCGATCCGCGCGTGGAACATTATCTGGAGAAGCAGGTCACCGAGCTCCTCGCAGAGATGCTCCGGGTCCTTGCGGGTGATGGCGTCGAGGACTTCGTGGGTTTCCTCCAGGAGGTACTGGCGGAGGGAGGCGTGAGTCTGGACGCGGTCCCACTCGCACCCCCCTTCCGAGCGAAGACGGGCCATGATATCGAGAAGTTTCCGGAAATCGTCCATTGGCGTATTTTCGACGACTAATGATAGCATATAAGGTTGATGAACCGCGGGATTCCAAATCGTAGCCGCGGAGCCGCAGCCGCGGTCGCCCTCGCCGTTCTGCTGCTGGCCCTGCCGGGCTGTCCGCCGGAGGCTTCCGCGACCGATCTCCTGCCCGGCTACCCGGAGACCGTCCGGACACAGGCGGAGCGGGTGGTGGCCATTGCCGGCCCGGGGAAAGAGGCGGCGCTGGCGGCGGAGGTACGGCTCCTCCGCATCCGGATGCACGCCCTGGGTATACTGTCGATCAACCCCATCCCGGATCTTCTTTTCGAGCGTGCCGTCCGCGAAGGGTGGAAGCGGGAGGCGACTCCCGTCCTTCGTGGGGTGAAGGAGGTTTCCCCCTTTTCCGTCCCGATGTGGGCGTGGCTGGTCAGGGAGGACCTCCTCTCCGCGAACCTGGAGGACCTGTCCCGCGATCTTGAGGGGCTCACGGGTTCGATTCGCCGTTTCGGGCCGGCGCAGATCGGCTACGCGGCGTGGCTGCTCTCGTTTCTGTCGGCGGCCGGGAGCTGGTTCGTCATCTGGGCCTCGCTTTCCCTCTTCCTGCGGGCGAGACCGTCGATCGAAGGGGACGCGCTGCGGTTCCTGCAGGTTCGCTGGCGGGAGTACCTGGTTCCCATTATGGTCGTCCTGGTCTTTCTCCTCCCCATGCTGGCCGGTTTCGGGCTGGCGATCGTGGCCGGCGCCTGGTTCCTTATTTCGGCGGGGTACATCCGGAAGGGGGAGCTGGTCATCACGACCACGGGGATCATGGTTCTCGCGGGCCTGCTTCTGTGTGGGGGAATCCTCCACTCCCTCATGCCGTTCGGCGGCAGCGCCAACAGCGGGGGATGGCTGGGGGGGGAAGGGAACCTCGCCGTCGTGCGGCCGAAAGGCGCGGAGGGCGTCCAGGTCCCGCTTTCCACGAGTACGCTTTCGTGGATGGTACGGTTCGAGAAGGCCCGGTCGCAGATGCAGGCGGGGAACGCCGAGGTCTCGGAAGAGATGTGGACCGAGCTCGTGGCGGACGGGAGGGAGCTCCCCGAAGTCCTGAACAACCGCGGGATCACGAGGGCGCAGCAGGGAAGGATCGAAGAGGCCATCTCCGACTTCGAGGCGGCGCTCTCGAAGAATCCCGGGGACGCCCCCGCGCTCTGGAATTCCTACCAGGCGTACCTGATGGTTTTCAACCTGGAGAGGGCAAGGAGCATACAGCCTGAAGCCTGGAAACGCGTACGCGAGATGTCCCCGTTCCTGTTTCGCCCCGCGGACATGGAGCAGGGGGAATGGATGGCGTCCGCGCTGCCCGTCGGCGAGTTCTGGAAGGCGATCTTCCACTTCCGGAGCGCGTGGGTATGGGAAGCGGGGAAGAGCGAGTCCTTCGGGATGTTTTTCCGCCCACTCTCGGGGAGGGGGGCGCTGCTGTTCCTGGCCGTCGTCTGGCTGTCGTCGGGGGCCTGGAAGCTGATATCCAGAAGGCTCTGGATCCACGGCACCTGCCTCGCGTGCGGGAGCCGCGCGCTGGTCGTGCGCAGCAGGGAGGCCTCGGAAATCTGCGCGCCTTGCCGGGTGAAGATCGGGGGAGGGATCCGGGCGGGCGATGAAAGGGATCGGAGGGTCCAGGGGATCGTGATGCACCGCGCGTACGTGAAAACGGCTTCCCTGTTCGTGCCGGGGCTGGGGGCGCTGTGGTCCGGAAAGGAGATCCGGCCGCTGGTTTTCGGCGTCGTCCTATCCATCGCGCTCGGCGGCGTCTCCTCGTCCCTGGGTGGGCGGCGGTTGGGCGAACCGCTGGTGTACGAGCTTCAGTCCAACGTCGCCCTGGTGGCTATCATACTCGCGGTCGTGCTTTGGGCGTGGGGAGCGTATTGGGGGATACGCTCCTTCCACATGCTGCAACGGACCCACAACATCGCGGGGGAGCGGGAGTAAGGGCATGCAGGGAAAGATCACCGACTTCAGCATTCCGGACATCTTCCAGCTGATCGCCAGCCAGGGGAAGAGCGGTTCGCTCCTGATCAAGGGGACGGAGAAGGAGTCGGTTTTCCTCTTCTCGGACGGGCTGATCGTGGACCTGCAGCCGGACCGGCGCGACCCCTCCGGGATGTTGGGGGCGATGCTGGTGGACGCGGGCCTGATCACCGGGGAGCAGCTCGCGAGGATCCTGGCGAGCCGGGAGCGTGGGGGGAAGAAGCTCGGCGAGGCCCTCGTGGAAAAGGGGATGATCTCGGGGGAGACCCTTGCGCGTTACCTGTCCCTTCAGATCAAGGAGAGTCTTTTCGACATCCTGAACCTCAAGGAAGGGGAGTACAGGTTCGAGACCTTCGCGGTGCACGTTCCGTCCTGGATGACCACCCCCGTCCGCGCGGACGTCCTCATGATGGAGGGGATGCAGTACCTGGACGAATACCCGATCTACCGGGAGAAGCTCCCGT
>JAKALO010000089.1 GCA_021824125.1 Deltaproteobacteria bacterium
CGGGCGAGGTCGCCAGCGCGATCTTCGCCGACACGGTACGGGAGCTTTTCGGGGATTCCGGTGAGTGCGACGGCGAAGAGACGGCCGGACTCGTCGCCGAGTCGTTCCGGCTCGCCAACGAGCGCATCGTAAGGATGTCAGAAGATCAGGCGCAGCACCACGGGATGGGTTGCACCGCGGAGCTCATCGCCTTCCACGGGGACCACTACGTGCTGGGGCACGTCGGAGACAGCCGGTCCTACCTGTACCGGGAGGGTGTCCTCTCCCAGGTCACGAAGGACCATTCCCTCATCCAGGAGCAGGTCGACCAGGGGCTCATAACCCCCCACCAGGCCAGGAACCACACCTTCAAGAACGTGATCCTCAGGGCCGTGGGCGTCGAGGAGGCGCTCTCGATGGACCTCCTCCGGGGGGAGTGCCTGCCGGGGGACCTCTTCCTCCTCTGCTCGGACGGGCTTTCCGACATGGTCGAGGACGAGAGGATAGCGGACGCCCTGGGGCGCCGCCTGACGCTTGCCCAGAAGGCTGATCGCCTCGTTGAACTGGCGAAGATCGGCGGCGGGCGGGACAACATCACCGTCGTTCTCTGCGAGGTTTCCTCCCCGTAGGGACCGGGAGGATGGTCCGCGATGAATTTCGGGCGCTACAAGGTCATACGCGAAATAGGCAAGGGGGCGATGGGGGTCGTGTACCTCGCGCACGATCCCAACCTGGACCTCCAGGTCGCCCTGAAGGTGCTCCGCCAGGACAGGGTGGTCGGCGAGTCCTTTGCCCGGAGGTTCCTGGCGGAGGCGAGGGCGCTCGGCCGTCTCAATCATCCCAACATCGTGCGCGTCTTCAACGTGGACGAGGATGACGGGAAGATATACATCGCGATGGAGTTCGTCGAGGGAAAGCCCTTCGACGAGACGATGCGGCAGAAGAGGTTCACGCCCGGGGAGGTCGCGGCGTTCGGGATAGAGGTCGCCTCGGCGCTCGAGGACGCCCATCGAAAGGGCATCGTCCACCGGGACATCAAGCCGGGCAATATACTTGTCGGGCGCGACGGCAATCTGAAAATCACCGACTTCGGCATCGCCCGCATAGAAGACACCGCCTCGCACGAACAGACGCAGGCGGGCGAAATTCTCGGCACGCCGGCGTACATGTCCCCCGAGCAGGTTTTGAGCCATCCGGTGGACGGCCGCTCCGACCTCTTTTCCCTCGGGATCCTCCTTTACGAGCTCGGAGCCGGGGCCAGGCCGTTCACGGGAGGGAGCCTGGCGGCGATCTTCAAGGCCATCACGCAGGACGAACCCGCCCCGATCACGGATTCCAATCCCACCTTCCCCGGGGACCTGTCCCAGGTCATCATGAAATGCCTGCGCAAGGAACCCGTTGAACGGTTCGAAACGGCCAAGGCGCTCGCTGCCGCGCTTAAGGGATGCATCGAGGAGGAAAGACCCGTTCCGGATCCGCCGCCCCCGGGCCCTGGTGGACCGAAACGAAAGACGGCGGCATACGTTGGCGCCGCGCTCGTCGTCGCCGCGCTCGTCGCGGGAGTCGCCTTGCGGCAGGGATTCCGGAAGGAAGGACCGGCCCCCGTTGCGGACCAGGTGCGGGGGGTCCCTGAAAGGCCTGAAGACGCGAAACCCGCCGAACCCCCCGCGCGCGATGCGGAGACCGCTCCCGTCGTGCCGGTCCCGAAAGAGGTTCCCACGCCGCAGACGCGGGCCCCTGCCGTGCCCCGGCCACGGGCGCCAGCCGTGCCGCAGGCCGTCGCGAAAGAGCGTGTTCAACCCGTTCCCGATCCCCTGGTCGAGGAGGATCTCCGGGACGCCGTAAAAAATTACGAGGCCGGACGATATGACGTCGCCATCGTGAAGCTCGAGTACATACTCAGGAGAGACAAGGACAACGTGCGCGCGAGGGAGTACCTCGGCAAGGCGCGCGCGGAGCGTCAACAGGTCCTGGAAGGATGGAAGAAGGGCCTGGAGGAGGCCCCGGTGTCGGGCGGACGGAAACGGTAGAGACGGCGGATTGGAAGGGAGGGAGGGGTCATGGGAATTTCTCGACGCCTGAAGATCGGGACGGCGGTCGTCGCGATCGTCGGGATCCTGGGCGGCTGCGCAACGACGGGCGAAGACGCCACCGGGCGAACGGCCGGGGCCATCATCGGTGCGCTGGGAGGGGGAATCATCGGGGCCAGGAAGGGGGGTACGAAAGGCGCAGTCGCCGGGGCGCTGATCGGCGGTGCGGCGGGTTACGTCGTGGGATGGATGGTCGACGAGTACAGGGCCAGGAAAGTCAAGACGGCCGCGCAGGTCCGGCAGGAGTACCGGACGCCCGGGGAGAAGGAGCAGCCCACAGCCCCCGTCGTCCGGACATACTCCGTCCTGATAAACCCGGATGAAATCGTCCAGCGCGGGGGGAAGGCGGAGGCGGTCACGACCTTCGACCTGGATGCGCCGGATAAAATGGTGCCCCGGGTCGAGGAGGAGCGATCGCTTTCCACCCCGGACGGGACGGAGCTGATGAAGAAACGTTACGTTTACAAGGAGGTGGACGGGGCGGGCGGCTATGAGTTCCGCACCGTGATGCCCGTGCCGGAGCAGGCGGAACAGGGCCGATATACGTACGCGTCCAGGCTTTTCGTCAACGGGAAGGAAGCGCAGAAAGCGAAGAACGTGTTCCAGGTGGCCGGCGCCGGAAGGCCGATCGCGGTTGCCCGAACGAAGGTGCCCGGGATGACGGAGAAGAGATGACGGATATCCTGGTAAGCCTTTACAAGCTCGATGAAACGCCGAAAGAGATCGACGGGATCGCGATCCGGCGGCCGATGCCGCACGAGAAGGGCCCGCTGAAACGGTGGGTCGCCGCGAAATTCGGCGAGGGATGGGGCGACGAGTTCGAATGCAGCTTCAAGGCGCATCCCGTCACGTCCTTCGTCGCTTTGCGGGGAAGCAGGGTCGTGGGCTTCGCCTGCTATGACGTCGCAAGCAAGGGCTTTTTCGGCCCGACGGGCGTGCTGGAATCGGAAAGGGGAAAAGGGATCGGGACGGAATTGCTGTTTCGTTCCCTGGTCGGGCTCAGGGAGCTGGGTTACGCCTACGCAGTCATCGGCGGGGCCGGCCCCGTGGAGTACTACCTGAAGATCCTCGACGCGTTCCCGATTCCCGGTTCCTCTCCCGGCATCTACCCGGGGAAAATCACGGTCGACTGACGCGGCGCGCGCGGGCGGAGGAAGCGGGGTCTAGCGTTTCTGCTTGATCGGGATCTTCACGCTGAATTCGGAGCCCTTTTTCGCGGTTTCACCGAGCTCCAGTATCCCCCCGTGGGCGGAAACGATTTTCTGGGCCACGGGAAGCCCGATCCCGCCTTTCGATTTCCTCGCCGGATCGAAGGGGATGAAGATCCGGTCCCGGATCCCGCCGGGAATGCCGGGGCCGTCGTTGCGGATCACGATCCGGAGAAACTCCTCCTCTTTCCCGGAGTGGCCGGGCAGAAGCGACCGCACTTCCCGGTCGAGCCGGACCAGGTCGGAGAAGTGCCTCGAGAGAGCGAACGTGATCTCTATGCCTCCTTTCGCTTTGCACGCGTCCACGGCGTTGGCCACGATGCTCGTCAGCGCCTTTGCCAGAAGGCCGGGGTCCACCTCGGCGGAAAGGTCCATCCCCTCCGGCTTGCACACCTTGAATTCCACTCCGGTGTGAAGGGCGGAAAGCTTGGCCACGATCTCATCGATGATGACGTCGACCCGGGATTCCTGCGGGTTGAGTTTCACCGGCTGAAGGAACCCCTGGCATTCCCGGATGACGTTTTCCAGCCTCGAAATCTCCTCCTCCATCATCGGCAGGGCGGTCAACTTGATCCCCGCCTGCGCGGCCTGGGCCAGCAGCATGTTGCGGACGATGCCCAGGTTGACGACCGGGTTGGTGATCTCGCCGGCCATCCCAGCGGCGATGTGCTCCAGCAGCTGAAGGCGCTGCCGGACGTTCTCGTTTTCCTCGTCCATTTCCACGTGCCGGAGGTCCTTGAAGAAGGCGCAGATCCCGACTTTCCTGTCACCTTCCTTCAGCTCCGAGAGCGTGAACCCGAGACGCATCGGTTCGCCGTTCTTGTCCGTGAGATAGGTTTCCACGCGCGTGGACAGGTAGTCCAGGCTGATGGCTTCGCCTAGCATCCAGAAGAAGGAATTTTCCCCCGCCTTGTCCTGGATCCTGTCACCCACCGCCAGGGGGGAGCCTTCGAGTATCCTCAGTCCTATGGGGTTGATGTAAGCGACGACACCGTCGCGCCTTATGGCGACGATCCCCGCACGAAAACCGGAAACGATCGTGCTGTCCCAGCCCATGTCCGCTCCGGAGGCTTTATTGGGTCCCGCGTAAATGGTACCGATTCTGCGAGGGAATCGCAAGCCGGGCGACGCCCCCTGTTCCTCTAACCGGTGTTTTCCCCGTCCCTTGCGACTGCCGGCATCGTCCAATGCCGGTAGCGGAGGAGCAGGATGAGCCCGGGGATGGCGGAGAGCGCGCTGATCACGAAATATTGCTCCCACCCGAAGGTCTTGGCGATGTATCCCGTCGGCGCCCCGATGATCACCCGCGTGAGGGCCATAAGGCTGGTGAGAAGCGCGTACTGCGTCGCCGTGAAGCGCTTGTCGCACAGGCTCATGAGGAAGGCCGCGTAAGCCGCCGTGCCCATGCCGCTGCACAGGTTCTCCAGCCCGATCGCGGTGACCATCATGGGGTAGTGGTGACCCAGGCGGGCGAGCGCGATGAAGGACAGCGTCGACACGGACTGCAGTATGCCGAATAGCCAGAGCGAGGTTTTCATCCCCGTCCGCGCGACCACGGCCCCTCCGACAAGGGTCCCCACGATCGTGGCGGCCATCCCGACCCCCTTGGTCACCGCGCCGATGTCGGTCTTGGTGAACCCCAGCTCGAGCAGGAAGGGAGTGTTGAGCGCCATCGCCATCACGACGTCGAGCTTGTACAGGATTATGAACAGGAGAATCCCGACCGCCCCCCGCCGGGAGAGGAATTCGACGAACGGCTCCACCACCGCTTCCTTGAGGGTGGCGGGTGGGCGCTGTTTCAGCCGGGGCTCGGGGGCCAGGAGGGAAGCGGCGACGCCCACGAGCAGGGAGCCCGCCATCAGGAGATACACCGTTTTCCAGGGGAGCCGGTCCGCGAGGATTAGTGCGATCGCCCCCGAGGTCAGCATCGCGATCCGGTATCCGAGTATGTGGACGCCCGCCCCCGGCCCCAGCTCGACGGGATCGAGCACCTCCGTGCGGTAAGCGTCCACGACGATGTCCTGGCTTGCGCTGGCGAACGCGACAAGGAGGGCGAGGACGGCGAACAGGGTCGTCGCGCCCGCCGGGTCGGAAAACGCCATCGCGGCGATCGCGAGCACCAGCGCGAACTGCGTCACGATCATCCAGCCGCGGCGCCTGCCCAGGAACGGCGGGACGTAACGGTCCATCACGGGGGCCCACAGGTACTTCGCCGTGTAGGGGAGCCCGACCAGGGAGAAGACCCCTATGACCGCGAGGTCGATCTTCTCCGTAGCCATCCAGGCCTGGAGCGTCGTCCCCGTGAGCGCGAGGGGGATGCCCGAGGAGAACCCCAGCAGGAGGACCCAGAACAGGCGCGGGCTGCGGAAGACGGCGAAGATGGATTTCATCCCGGACGCTTCGCAGCGAGGCGCCGGAAATATTCCCCCCTGCACCAGTTCTCCACGTCGACCATCGCGCGGAACGCCTCGGCGAAGTCCGTCCGTCCGGTCGTGAAGACCCCGTGCCCGTAGACCAGCGCCTTCCCAGGCTTCGCGATGACCGGCGGGACGCGCCTGGCCAGGCCCCCGGCGCCGATCTCCCCCGCGACCACCGGCGTCCCCCCCAGGAGCCGGACCTTGTCGCAGTCCTTCCAGCAGTCCTTGATCGGGCAGTCCTTCTCCTCGCAGAGCATGCTCATCGCCACGGCGAACTTGGGGTGGCCGTGCAGGATGGCGCGCGCCCCGCCCGCCTCGAAGATCCGCCGGTGTGCGAGAAGCTCGCTGGACGCGGTGATCCCGGCGGTGGAGGAGTTGTCCGCCGGGACCGGGTCGATCCGGCCGGGAAGCTCGTCGAGGCTCGCCGCCGTCTGCGAGATGTAGACCACGTCGCCCAGGCGGTAGGAGATGTTCCCGAAGAAGGAGTCCACCAGCCCACGCTCCACGGTGTGGCGGCCCACGGCCGCGATCTCCGCAAGGATCTCCCCCGGGTCGCCGATCGGGCCGCTGCGGAAGGCAAGCCCCTCGGCGGAAAGCGGACGCAGCCACCCGGCGCGGAACCGATCGAACGCTTCCTTCTCGCCCCTCAGCAGGAAGCCGTCCGTAAGCACGTCCAGAAGGTATTTGACGAAGGTGGAGTGGAATACCGAAGAGTAGTTGATGTAGGCCTGCTCGACCGTGACGGTGCCGGCCGCGACGACCCCGAGCCCCTCCGCGATCATCCCCTTGCGGTTCCCGAGAAGCTTTGCGATCCGCCTCGTCGGGTCCCCGGCGAGTTCTTCCCGACGCAGGAACGGGATGTCGTGGAGAAAGGTGCGGGTCTCCGTGTCGCGAGGGACGATCCGTGATTCCCCCGCGGGCGCCCGCCTTACGAGGAAATCCGCTATTGGAAACGACTGGCTGGCTGCCACCAGGCCCAGGCAGCTCAAGGAGGAAAGAACTCCCTCGCAGAGCTTTGCCATCTCCCTGTTTCCGTTCGATATGAGCACGTCGTCGTGGGCGGCGAATGCGATGCGCCCGGGGAGGGCGGACCGGTCCGCGACAAGCCTGGCGGCGTATTTCGCGATCTGGTCTCTCATGGGAGTCCCGACAGGTAACCGGGGTCGGTGAAGGTCCCGCGGGGTGTCAGCCCGCGGATCCGGTAGTACTTCCCGATTTCTTCCTCGAACCGTTTCTCGTCGATTGGGGGGACGTCGATCCCCTCGCCGCCCGATCCCGGCTCGCGGAAGAAGCGCTCCGGCAGCCGGTCGTCGCCGGCGTCGAAGCCGTTGGCGCAGTTGTAGAAGCGCTCGGTGAGGAAGATCCGCTCGCCGATCTCCTTGAGCGACTGGGGGGTATAATCCTCGCCGGTCGTGGCGGAAAGGAGCTCCGCGTACTCCTCCAGAGTCGCCCCGAAGAAGGAGAACTTGCAGGCCACCAGGGAGTCGATCGCGGCGTTGGTGTCCTCCGCGATCTTGATGATCCGCGCCTTCCCCGAGAAGGAGAACCGGTCGGTGGCCACGGGCTTGCGCAGGATCTCGTGGGAGATGGGGTAGGCGCGCAGGTGACACCCCCCCCGGTTGCTTGTGCAGTAGGCCAGCGCCATCCCGTAGGCCCCGCGCGGGTCGTACGCCGGCAGCTCCAGCGACTTGACGCTCATCGAAAGCCCCGGGTTGCCCATCGCTTCCGCCACCCGGCGCGATCCCAGCGCGAGAAGTTCCCCTTCCCCCCGGCGGCGGGCTATGTCCTCGAGCAGGGCGGGCACCTCCTCCGCGTCCGGGAACCGGCCCCTGCCTTCCCCCCAGGCGGACAGGGTGGCGGCGGCCGTGATCGTGTCCAACCCCTGCTCGTTGCACGCGGTGTTCGACCGGACGATGGACCGCAGGTCGTCGATGCCGTTGAGCGCCCCGAAGTGCGAGACGGTTTCGTACTCCGGCAGGTGCGTGCCGTCCGGCGCGCTCCTCTTGCACTGGATGGGGCAGCCGTGACAGCCGTCCTTCTTTCCCCCGTACGCCTTGCGGATCGCCGGGCCCGAGTAGTTCCCCGATCTTTCGAAGACCGTCTTGCGGAAGTTCTCGGTCGGGGCCATCCGCCGCTGGCGCATCAGGTCCACCAGGGCGGGCGTCCCGTACTCGCTGATCCCCAGCTCGCCGAAGATGACGGGGGAGGCGCGGAAGAGGCGCATGACGTCCTGCCGCGCGCGGTCGAACCGCGTCCGGTCGGCTATCCCTACCGGCAGGTCGCCGTCAACGGTCACGGCCTTGAGGTTTTTTGAGCCCATCACCGCGCCCAGGCCGCCGCGACCCACCGCGTTCCCCTCGCCCATCATGATGCAGGCGAAGAGGACCCCGTTCTCCCCGGCCGGGCCGATTGCGGCCACGCTGCCTTTCCCGGACAGCGCCCGCTTCGTCTCCCCGACGGTTTTCCCCCAAAGGGAGTCGGCGGGGAAGATTTCCGCACCCACGGGGGTGACGGCGATCGCGACCTGGCGAGGGCTCCTCCCGACGATGCGCAGGGCGTCGAACCCGGCGGACTTCAGGCGGTGGGCGAAGCGGCCGCCGGCGGAGCAGTCGTAGACGGTCCCGGTCAGGGGAGAGCGGGAAACGACGGCAAGCCGCGCGGCGGTAGGCGCGGGCGTGCCGCACAACGGCCCGACGGCGAATACCAGGGGCATGTCCGGGTGATACGGGTCGAGGGTGTGCGTCTCGCGCAGCAGGCGGACCCCGAGGCCCCTTCCGCCGAGGTAATGGGTCAGGAGGTCCCGGGGGATCGTTTCCGCGCGGGCCGTACCCGTCGTGAGATCGACGTGGAGAAGGGACCCGCGCCAGCCGTTCGTCGGGGAAAGTTCCATCGACTTCTTACTATAACAGAACGCACCGAAGCTGAAATCGTGGGATAATGCATACCGTATGGACTTCGACCCAAACATTTTCCTGTCGGAGTACGCCGACGCCTTCAATTCGCGCGACCCGGAGAGATTGCGCTCGTTCTTCGCCCTGGACGATCCCCGGTTCGCCGTTTTCGAGGATTATTCCGGGGAACTGTTCGACGGGGAGGGTTACGGGGTGCTCCTGGAGTCGGCCTTCGACGCCACCGCGGAGATGGACTTCGACCTGCTGCGAAGCGACCGGTTCGGCGAACTCACGGTCGTACACGCGATCCAGAAGCTCACCGAGATGGACGAGGAGGAGGGGATCGCGGAGGCCCTCATCCGCGCCACGCTCTGGGTCGATGTAGCCGGCCAAAGCCCCCGGGTCGTCACGGCCCACTTCTCGCTGGTGCCCCTGTCCGGGTCCGAATGCTGTCCTCCCGGCGGATGCCGGGATTAGCGGTCGTCACGGGGAAAGGCGATGTGCAGGCATGACGGCGCAAATGGCCGGGAAACCACCGGCCCGGGAAGCGAAGCCATGCTTGAAATCGTGCACCGCCTGACGCTTGTCGCGGAGTACCGTGACGAGGATACCCATTCCCACTGCAGGAGGGTCCGGCACTACACCGGGTTCGTCGTGAAGCAGCTGGGCATCGCGGAACCCGACGCCGGCATCATGGCTTTTTCCAGCCCCACGCACGATATCGGGAAGGTCGCCATTCCCGACTCGATCCTGCTGAAGCAGGGCAACCTGACGCCGCAGGAATTCGAGATCATGAAAACCCACACGACCATAGGGGGAAGGATCCTGGGGGACTCGGACAACCCGTATGTCGAGTCCGCACGGAAATTCGCCGTTTATCACCACGAGAGGTGGGACGGGAGCGGGTACCCGTCCGGACTGAAGGGGGAGGAGATCCCGCTCGAGGGGCGGATAATGTATTTGATAGACAAGTACGACGCGCTCCGGAGCAGGCGCCCCTACAAGCCGCCCTTCGGCCACGAAGCCGCCGTGCTGATCATATCCCGGGGGAATTACTGCACGAGGCCCGAACACTTCGACCCGAAGATCCTGGATGTCTTCATGTCCAACCAGTAGAGCTTCAGGGAAATTTTCGACTCGACGCGCCCTTAGCTCA
>JAKALO010000090.1 GCA_021824125.1 Deltaproteobacteria bacterium
GTCCCACCGGGGTTCGAACCCGGGTTTTCGCCGTGAGAGGGCGGTGTCCTGGGCCACTAGACGATGGGACCGCTATGGCTGGGGAGCCAGGGCTCGAACCTGGAAACCGTGGGTCAGAGCCACGTGTGATTCCATTTCACCACTCCCCAACGGAAAAATCAGGCTACCCGATGCGCGAGGGACCCGTCAATAGCGAATCCGCCCGCTGTCGGATACGGCGGGCGTAGGCGTCCCGCAACCCGACGATCCGGTTGAAAACCGGGATGCCGGGTCTGGAGTCGACGGCGTCGGCGATGAAGAAGCCGTGGCGGACGAACTGGAAGCGCTCGCCGGGCGATGCGTTCGCAAGGCCCGGCTCGAGGAGGCAGCCGCGCAGAAACTCCACCGAGACCGGGTTCAGGGAATCCTTGAAGGTCTTCCCCTCTTCCGCCGCCTCCGGGTCGGGCACGGTGAAAAGACGGTCGTACAGGCGTACCTCGGCCGGCACGGCGTGCGCCGCCGACACCCACTGGATCGCCGCGGTTTTTTTCTTCTTCTTGCCTCCGGGCGGCTTGCCCGGCGAATCCGGATCGTGGACGCAGCGAAGCTCCGTCACCTCCCCGGTGGCCGTGTCCCTGACGACTTCCTCGCATCGAATGATGCATGCGTTCATCAGGCGGACCTCGCCGCCCGGCGCAAGCCGGAGCCAGTCCGCGGGCGGGTCCTCGCTGAAGTCCGTTCGCTCGATGAAGACTTCCCGGGCAAGGGGCAGCTTGCGCGACCCCTCCTTGCCGATGTCCCGCGGCCAGTAGGGGGATTCCAGCCATTCGACCTTCCCTTCCGGAAAGTCGGTGATCGTCACTTTCAGCGGCCGAAGGACGGCCATGACGCGAGGGGCCCGAGCGTTCAGGTCGTCACGGATCGCGTCTTCGAGCAGTTCCATGCTGACGCGGCTGTTCGCCTTGTCGACCCCGATACGGTCCGCGAAGAGCCGGATCCCTTCGGGCGTGTAGCCGCGGCGGCGCATGCCGGCGATGGTCGGCATCCGCGGGTCGTCCCATCCGGAGACCAGGCTCTCCTCGACGAGCTGGAGCAGCTTGCGCTTGCTCATGACCGTGTAGTCGAGGTTCAGGCGCGCGAACTCGTACTGGCGCGGCCGCGGTTCCGGGAAAAGGTTGTCGACCAGCCAGTCGTAGATCGCCCGGTTGTTCTCGAACTCCAGCGTGCAGATAGAGTGCGTGATGTTTTCGATCGCGTCTGACAACGGGTGCGCGAAGTCGTACATCGGGTAAAGGCACCACGAGTCGCCCCTGCGGTAGTGCGAGGCGTGGCGGATCCGGTAGAGCAGCGGGTCGCGCATCTTCATGTTCCGGGCGGCCATGTCGATCTTCGCCCTCAGGACGTGCGCACCGTCCGGGAACTCGCCGGAGCGCATGCGGGCGAACAGGTCCAGGTTCTCTTCCACGGAGCGGTCGCGCCAGGGGCTATCGCGGCCCGCTTCCATGATCGTGCCGCGGTGCCTGCGTATTTCGTCCTCGCTCAGGCTGTCCACGTACGCCTTTCCGTCCTTGATGAGCCGGACCGCGAGCTCGTACAGCCGTTCGTAGTAGTCGGAAGCGAAAAAGAGCTTGTTCCCCCAGTCGAACCCCAGCCAGCGGACGTCGCCGATGATGGACTCGACGTACGCCATGTCCTCGGTTTCCGGGTTCGTGTCGTCCATGCGCAGGTGGCAGCAGCCGCCGAACTCGGCGGCGATGCCGAAGTTCAGGCAGATGGACTTGGCGTGCCCGATGTGGAGGTAGCCGTTCGGCTCGGGAGGGAAGCGGGTCGCCACACGGCCTCCGTACGCGCCGGAAAGGGTGTCGCGCTTCACGATCTCCCGCAGGAAATCGAGGCTCTCCCTGCCCCCGGGTTTCCTCGTGTCTGATGGCGTATCGGACATGGGTGCGGACCTCTCAGCCTGGGCGGATCCTTTTCGCCGCCGATGATAGTCGCCGGACCACCTCTTCCCGGCCGAGGATCTCCATCACGTCGAAGAGCCCGGGGGAGGCGGTGCCGCCCGTCAGCGCCACGCGGATCGGCTGGTGGACCTTCAGGGCCCCGCCCTTCTTTTCGACGATCGCGTGCAGCGACGCCTCCATCGCGGCAGGGGAGAACTCCGGGAGAACAGAGAAAGCCTCCGCGATCTCCTCGAACACGGGTGCGATTTCCGGGGTGAGGAACTTCGCCGCCGCCTTCGGGTCGGTCTCCTTCTCCCGGAAATAGTAGACCATGGAGTCGGCCATCTCCGCGAGCGTACGCGACCGTTCCCGAAGGGTCGAAACGGCTCGTGCGAGCCAGGGGGAAGGGGAGGCGTCGATCCCGCGCGCGTTCAGGAAAGGCACGACGAGGGCGGCCAGCCTTTCCGCGTCGGCTTCCTTGATGTAATGGGCGTTGAGGTTCTGGAGCCTGTTGATGTCGAACCGGCTGGGGGACAGGTTCACGTGCTCAAGTGAGAACAGACCCTGGAGCTCCGCGACCGAGAAGATCTCCTGGTCCCCGTGGCCCCAGCCGAGACGGGCAAGGTAGTTCACGATCGCCTCGGGGAGGTAACCCATCTCCTTGTACTTCATCACCGACGTCTCCGCGTCGCGCTTCGACATCTTCCCGCCTTCCATCCCGTGGATCAGGGGGAAGTGGCCTATGCCGGGCACCGGGTACCCGAGGGCCTCGTAGATAAGCAGCTGCTTCGGGGTGTTGTTCAGGTGGTCGTCCCCGCGCAAAACGTGGGTGACGCCCATGGAGGCGTCGTCGACGACGACGACGAAATTGTAGGTCGGTGTGCCGTCGGTCCGCAGGATGACCAGGTCGTCGAGCTCTCCGTTTTCGAACGTGACGTCGCCGCGCAGCATGTCCCGGACCACCGTCCGCCCCGCGAGAGGGGCCTTGAAGCGGACCACGTACGGTTTCCCCATGGACGCTTCGGGTGGCAGGTTCCGGCACCTTCCGTCGTAACGCGGTTTCTCCTTGCGGGCCTTCATCTCTTCCCTGCGCTGTTCCAGCTCCCCGGTGGTGCAGACGCAGCGATACGCGTTTCCACCGGCGAGGAGGCGTTCCGCTTCCTTCCGATAGATCTCCATGCGGTCGGTCTGGTAAAAGGGCCCCTCGTCCCACCTCATCCCGAGCCAGGTCATCCCGTCGAGGATCGCCTGGACGAACGCCGGGGTGGACCGCTCGCGGTCGGTGTCCTCGATCCGGAGGATGAACTTCCCGCCGTGCCGCCGGGCATAGAGCCAGTTGAACAGGGCGGTCCGGGCGCCACCGATGTGTAGGTCTCCCGTGGGGCTCGGCGCGAACCTGGTGACGACCGAAGGCATCTTCGCTTCTTTCCCGTCCGACGAAGGTTTTTGCGGGGCTTTTTCCGCAATAGGATCAGAGGATGGCCAGACCCGCGTACCCGACGACCCGGCCGTAATCTCCGCTGACGTCGCCGGAAGTCGAATATTTTATCAGACGGGCCTCCGTGGCGCCAAGGGAAACGGCCGCGTACAGAACTACGGTCGCCGGAATAACGCCGCACATGGTGATCCGCTCCGACCGGACCGTCTTGTACAGCCCCTCCGGGTCCATGGCCAGGATCCGGGAAATGGCTTTTTGATCTTTTTTCCGGGCGTTTGCGTCCGACTCGTAGTGGGTCATGTCCGAGCTTGCGATCAGCAGGGGCGGCGAAGGGTCGTCCCGGATCACGGATGCGACCGCTTCCCCCAGTGTCCGGCAATCCGGAAGCGAGAGGTGGCCGAGCGCGACCGGAACGAACCGGAACGTGTCCCTAAACCTTCGCAGGAACGGGAGTTGCACTTCCAGGGAGTGCTCCCGGGCGTGTGCGGAACGGTCCTCCGAGAGCAGGGGACAGGATGCGCGGAGGCGGTCCGCGAGGGATTCGTCGATCGGGACGTCGCCCCATGGCATCCGCCACGCGCCGCGGGAGATAACTGCGGCATCGGCGCCCGACCCCGTGTGGTTGGGGCAGAAAATCACGTGGCGGTCGGGCAGTTCCACGGAGGAGAACACTTCCCCCGCGACTTCCCCCGAGTAGACGTACCCGGCGTGCGGGACGACGATTCCCCTTGCGGGAATCTTCTCCGCAATGTCCCGGGTCAGCCGCCCGACCTCCTTGTCCAGGTCGCGCAACGTTCCCGGGTAGAACTGTCCTGCGACCGCGGGAGCCCTGATCATCGTGTTATGATACAACATCCTCGCGGATATTCGCGATTGACAGGCGGCTACGGGTTCCCTATATTGTCTTTTTCAATTTGCGGGGATATTTGTCCTTTGTACATAAAAGTTTCCGAGATCCAGCGGCAGGGGCTTGACGTAGTCGCAACCAGGGGAAAAGCCTGGATTCCCCGGGTATTGGAGGGGATGAACCCCTACCCCCTGCGGACGTGCCGAATGCTCTCCGCCGGGCTGCACTTGGCGCTGGAGGGGCGCGATATCTTCGCCGACGGGTCGTTCGTGGCCGAGGGCGACGCTTCCTGCGACCGGTGCAACGAGCCGGTCAAGGTAACGATGGAAAAGGAGTTCCAGGCGGTCCTGGTCCCCAGGGACCGGGTGCCGGCCGGCGCCGCGAACGTGGAGCTGCACGAGGAAGACCTCGATATCGGATTTTACGACGGGGCTGGCGTCGAGGTTAACGATATCTTCTGGGAACAGGTCGCGCTTGCCCTCCCGGTCAAGCTGCTCTGCGCAGAGGAGTGCCGGGGGGTGTGCCCGTCGTGCGGCGGCAACCTGAACAGGGGGGAGTGCGGTTGCCCCGGGGAAACCAGGACGACCCCGTTCGACATATTGAAGAAACCATAGGAAAGAGAAGGAGTGGAGAATGCCGAACCCGAAACGACGGGGATCGAAATGCCGGCGCGACAAGCGGCGCACGCACAAGAAGCTGGCCAACCCCGCTCAAAGCACCTGCCCGCAATGCAAGCAGACCAGGCGGCCGCACGCCGTTTGCCCTAATTGCGGGACTTACAACGGCCGGGAAGTCATTGCGCAGGATTGACGGTTTTTAGACCCCGCCTCCGATGAAAATTGCCGTTGACGCGATGGGAGGGGATCACGCCCCGCGCGAGGTGATCCGCGGGGCGGTTCAGGCCGCCCGCGAACTGGGCCTCCATGTCGTGCTCGTCGGACGCGAGGAGCTGCTCCGGGACGAGTTGAGGACCATGAACGTGCGGGAAGGCACGGTCGACGTGGCGCACGCCTCCGAAGTCGTGGAGATGTGCGACGTTCCCGGGGTGGCGATCCGGAAAAAGAAGAACTCATCCATCCGGGTGGGGCTTAACATGGTCGCGGAGGGGTCGGCGTCCTCCTTCGTGAGCGCCGGGAACTCCGGGGCCGTGATGGCGGGCGCCCTCTACGTCCTGCGAAAAGTGAAGGGCGTCGACCGGCCAGCGATCTCGGCGACGATCCCGACACCCGCGGGGCCCATCGTCCTCATCGACGCCGGCGCGAACGTCGACTGCAAGCCGGCCCACCTGGTGCAGTTCGGATGCATGGGGGACGCCTACGCGAGGAAGATCCTGAGAATCTCCCGGCCGCGCGTGGGGCTTTTGAGCATCGGGGAAGAGGAGTCCAAGGGCACGGACCTGACGCGCGAGGCGGGACTGTTGTTCCGTCAGACGGGCTTGAACTACGTGGGGAACCTGGAGGGGCGGGACTTCTTCGACGGGAAGGCGGACGTTTTCGTCTGCGACGGGTTCGTCGGGAACATCGCCCTGAAGACGATGGAGGGAATGGCGACCGCGCTCGGGCATTTCCTGAAGGACGAAATCGGAAAATCCGCCTTCGCCATGCTGGGCGTGCTGCTGGCCGGCGGGGCCATAAAGAGGGTGAAGCGCAGGCTCGACTACACGGAGTACGGCGGGGCGCCGCTCCTGGGTGTCAAGGGCGGGGTCGTGATATGCCACGGTTCCAGCGACGCCAAGGCGGTCAAGAACGCGATCCGCATGGCGGAATCGCTCCACGAGCGCGGCGTCGAGACGGAGATCGCCGGGTCGATCGCCGGCAGTGGAATCGGGCGTGAGGAGCAGGCGGCCGCGGAATAGGGCGGTGTCTCCGGGCCGACAGGGGGAATTAAAAGTGGGATCAAGAATCATCGGCGTCGGGATGTACGCCCCGCCGAAAATACTCGCCAACGACGACCTCGAAAAGATGGTCGACACCAACGACGAGTGGATCATGACCCGGACCGGGATCCGGGAACGGCACATCGCCGGGCCGGGGGTGGCCACATCGGACCTGTGCCTCGAAGCGTCCCTCAAGGCGCTTTCGGACGCGGGGATAAGCCCGTCGGAACTCGATATCGTCCTGGTCGGGACGTGCACACCGGACATGCCGGTCCCCTCGACCGCATGCTTTCTTCAGAAGAAGCTCGGGGCCGGTCGCGCCTTCGCGACCGATCTCAACTCGGCCTGCTCCGGATTCCTCTATTCCCTGTCGGTGGCGGATGCGCTGATACGCGCCGGGCGCGGGAAAAAGGCGCTGGTCGTCGGGGCGGAGATCCTTTCGTCGATCACGAATTACAAGGACCGCGGGACCTGCATCCTCTTCGGCGACGGCGCGGGGGCTGCGGTCCTGACGGATTGCGAGGACGGCGCCGGGGTCTTGAGCTGCCACCTCCACTCGGACGGGAACCTGTGGGAGCTGATCCACGCCCCGGGGGGAGGAACCTTGCACCCCATGGACCCGGCGACAGGCAACGAGCGGACGAACTACCTGCACATGGCGGGGAACGAGACCTTCAAGCATGCCGTCACGAAGATGGCCGAGGTGTGCGTGGAAGCGCTGGAGAAGAACGGCGCGAAGATCGCCGAAGTGGACCTCTTCATCCCGCACCAGGCCAACCAGCGGATCATCAGCGCGGTCGGGAAACGCCTGGGAATCCCGGAAAACAGGGTCTTCGTCAACCTGGAACGTTACGGGAACACATCGGCGGCATCCATCCCGATCGCGCTCGCGGAGGCGAAGGAAAAGGGCCGCTTGAAGAGCGGAGACCTCGTGCTTTTGGCCGCGTTCGGGGCCGGTCTCACCTGGGGCTCCGCGCTCCTGCGGATGTGAGGGAGCGGAGGTGGGGGTAGGAATCCTCTTCCCGGGGCAGGCTTCCCAGTTCGCGGGGATGGGCAAGGAGCTGTACGACGCGTATCCGGTTGCGCGCGCAGTCTTCGAGGAGGCCTCCCGGGCGGCGGGGATGGACATCCCGGCGCTCTGCTTCGAGGGGACCGAGGAGGAACTGCGGCTCACCGAAAACACCCAGCCCGCGATCTTCACGGTCAGCGTCGCGGCCTACCGGGTGCTGGAACGGGAGACGGGCATCGTGCCTGCCTGCGCCGCCGGACACTCCCTGGGGGAATATTCCGCCCTGGTCGCATCCGGGGCCCTGGCCTTGGGCGACGCCGCGCGGCTGTTGCGCTCAAGGGGAAGGTACATGCAGGAAGCGGTGAAGGTGGGCGAGGGGGCGATGGCGGCCCTGATCGGGCTTTCCGCGGAAGGGGTGCGGGCGGCCTGCCGGGCGGGGTCGGCTAAAGGCGTGGTGGAGCCCGCCAATTTCAACGGCGGTGACCAGATAGTTATCTCGGGGGGGACCGAGGCGGTTCTTGCCGCATGCGAGGCCGCGAGGGCCGCGGGCGCCAGGAGGGCGTTGCCGCTGCCCGTGAGCGCCCCTTTCCACTGCTCGCTGATGAGGCCGGCGGCGGAGAGGCTGGCGCCCGAACTGCGCGCGGCCGCGCCGGGAATCTTCCGGTTCCCGGTGGTCGCGAACGTCACCGCGGAACCGTACGACCCTTCCGGCCCCGCGGCGGAGTACCTGGTCAGGCAGATAGTCTCGCCGGTCCGCTGGGAGGAGTCGGTGAGGAAAATGCGCGCGATGGGTACAACGGCCTTCGTAGAGGTCGGTCCCGGGAAGGTGCTCTCCGGCCTGGTCCGAAGGATCGATCGGGACGCCGCGGTGGCGACATTCTGCGCGCCCGGGGATCTCGCCGGCGTCCGCGCATTGAACTTCGGGAAGGGGGAGGCTTAGGATGCGCCTACAGGGAAAGGTCGCGCTGGTCACCGGCTCGGCCAGAGGGATCGGGAAGGCCATCGTGGGGCGATTCGCCGCCGAGGGCGCCGTCGTGGTGGTCAGCGACGTGGCCAACGAGGCGGGGGCGCGCGAAACGCTTGCGGCCGTCGAGGGAGCGGGCGGCAAGGGTATGGTCGAGATGTTCGACGTCGGCGATTCCGTCCAGGTCGAAAACGCGGTCAAGAACATCCTCGCGGCGCAAGGCCGGATCGACATCCTGGTGAACAACGCCGGGATCACCCGTGACGGTCTCCTCATGCGCATGTCGGAGGAGGATTTCGACGCGGTCATCAAGACCAACCTGAAGGGCACCTTTCTCCTTACGAAGGCCGTGTCGCGGCACATGATCAGGCAGCGAAGCGGCCGGATCGTCAACCTGAGCTCGGTCGTCGGGATGATGGGGAACGCGGGACAGTCGAACTATTCGGCCGCGAAGGCCGGCATCGCCGGCTTCACGAAATCGATGGCCCGCGAGCTTGGGTCGCGCGGCATCACGGTGAACGCCATCGCGCCGGGCTTCATCAAGACCGCCATGACTTCGAGCCTGCCGGAGCCGGTGCAGAAGAGTTTCATGGACCAGATCCCCCTGGGGCGATTCGCAGAACCCGAAGAGGTGGCGGAGCTGGCGCTGTATCTCGCCTCCGACGCGGCGGGCTACATCACGGGGCAGGTGATCGGCATAAACGGCGGGCTGTACATGTGAGGGTATACTAAAAGGAAGGGAGGATCGCAAATGCCGGTGGAAAAGAAAGTGAAGGAAATCGTTGCCGAGCAGCTGGGCAAAGACGTTAACGAGGTGACCGAAAACGCCGCTTTCATCGAGGACCTGGGCGCCGACTCTCTCGATATCGTCGAGCTGGTGATGAAGATGGAAGAGGAGTTCGGGATCGAGATCCCCGACGAGGAAGCCGAGAAGATCAAGACCGTTAACGACGTCGTGCAGTACATCAAGACCCACGCTAAATAACGCGGGACCGGGAAGCACGCGATCGGATTGCGCGGGAGGAAGCGGTCCGCGGACAGGAAGGTACCGGATGCGGAAGGTCGTCGTGACAGGCTTGGGGGCGGTCACGCCCCTCGGGATTGGCGTGGGGCCGACCTGGGAGGCCGTGCTTGCCGGCCGCTCAGGGGTTTCGGGGATCACCCGGTTCGACACGGGGGAGTTCCCGACCCGGATCGCGGCGGAGATCAAGGGGTTCAACCCCGAGGACTTCGTCGACAGGAAAGAGATCAAGCGAATGGACCCGTTCATCCAGATCGGGATGGCGGCCGCCCACTTCGCGATGGCGGATTGGGGTCTTGCGATCGACGAGGCGCTCGGGCCCCGCGTGGGTGTCTACATCGGCAGCGGCCTGGGGGGACTCTCGACGCTCGAGCATTACCACAAGGCCTACGTAGAGGGCGGCGCCCGGAAAATCAGTCCGTTCTTCATCCCGATGCTCATTTCCAACCTTGCCGCCGGGCACATCGCTATGAAATACGGAGCCAAGGGGCCGAACATCACGACCACCACGGCCTGCGCGGCGTCGAGCCACGCGATCGGGGAGGCGTTCGAGGCGATCCGCCGGGGAACCTGCGACGTGGTCATCTCGTGGGGCACCGAGTCCACCATC
>JAKALO010000091.1 GCA_021824125.1 Deltaproteobacteria bacterium
GACGATCGCCCCCGCCGCGATCCGGAACTCCCTGCGGAGCGTTTCCCGGTGGTGCCGTTCGGCCCTCCCCGCCCGCAAGGCGAGGCCCGCAACGCGATCCGCAAGCTCCGCCCGGTCGGGAACGGCCGCCTGCGCTGCGGCGGTCGGAGTCGGTGCGCGATGGTCCGCCGCTAGGTCGGAAAGGGAGAAGTCGGTCTCGTGCCCGACCGCGCTTATGGTGGGAACGGGGGACGCGACGATCGCCCGAACCACCGCTTCCTCGTTGAACGCCCAGAGGTCTTCCATCGACCCGCCCCCGCGCCCCACGATGATCAGGTCGACGTCCCCGCTCGAAGAGAGGACCGAAATGGCCGCAGCGATGTCCGCCGCGGCGCCCTCGCCCTGCACCTTCGCCGGCGCGAGCGTGATCCCGATCCCCGGCCAGCGGCTCCGCGCCACCCGTATCATGTCCCGCAGGACCGCCCCCTGGCGCGAGGTGACGATTCCGATCCGCGAAGGAAATGGAGGGATCGGGCGCTTCCGCCCCGGATCGAAGAGCCCCTCCCCGGCAAGCCGGCTTTTCCGTTTTTCCAGCTCGAGCAGGAGGCTGCCGAGACCGCCGACCTCCGCGGACTGCGCGTAGATCTGGTACTCCCCTTTTTTTTCGAAAACCCCTACGGAACCCGTTACGATAACCGTCTGCCCGTCGCGGATCTCCCCAAGGATGAACCGTTCCCTTCCGCGGAACAGCACCACGCGGATCTGCGCCTCCCCGTCCTTGAGAGAGAAGTACCGGTGACCCGAAGGGTACAGCTTGTAGTTGGAAACCTCCCCCTCCACCCGGACGGAGCGGAACTCCCCCTCGAGAAGCGCCTTGATTCGCGCCGTGAGCTCGGATACGGAGAGAACCCCACCCCGCTCCGCGCCCCGCGTACCGAAGGGATGGCCATCCATCGCCTTACGTCCCCTTCCCCTGGAGGATCTCCTCAAGGAGCACCGCCTTGACCTTCTCCTTCCGGAGATCGGGAAGGAGGTCGAGGATCGCCTTCAGGGTCTCCGGCCTGCCGTGGCAGATCAGGACCGCGGAGCCGTTCTCCTTCGCGATCGCGATCGCCCTTGCCCATTGCGAACGCATTTCACCGGGCATCATCCCCGCGTCGAGAAAGACGTCCCTTCTCGCGGCTGGGACTCCTGCGCCCAGCGCGGTCGCAAGGGCCACGGACCCCGGCGTCGTCACGCTGTCAAGTAGGTAGAGACCCTTTTTGCCGAGCACGGCCACGTAGGCCGCCATCGACCCGGGATCGGCGGTGAACGCGGAGCCCATGTGGTTGCTCGCCCCCGTCGCCTGGGGAAGGTCCCCGATCATCCGGTCGAGCAGGGACTCCATCTCGTCGCCCGTCATCCCCCTGCGGAGCCGGAAAAGCTCCGTCCGGTCGGGAGACGGGTTTTCCGGTTCCATCGGGACGTGCAGGATCACCCCCCACCCCCTGGCGCGCGCGGATTCGGCGACCTTGCGGGAAGACGGCCCGAAGGGGATGACGGCGACCGTGATCTTTTCCGGGAACTTCATCCATTCCGCGTCGCGGGAAGGCTCGTACCCGAGATCGTCAACTACGATGGCCAGGCTGGGAAGTGCGGCCGGGGGAGCCACCGGAAGAGGTTGCGGGACGGTCGCCTGCGGCACGGGGGAAACCGGTGAAACGGGCGCCTGCTCCCTGTCGCCCCGGCCAGGCAACAGGAGCGCAACTCCGACAACCAGGAGGCCGGCGAGGAACGCTCCCGACATCAGGAGCCCCCAACGCCAACCTTTCCGGCCGTCCCGGATCCCGGCCCCAGCGGAGTTTCCCTTCATCCTTGCAGTGACGGAACCGCGGCCCGCGGCAACCCGTCAGGACGCCTTGGCCTTGTCGATGAAGCGCGTCTTGAAGATCTCCCACCCCTTCAGGAGCTCGACCGCGCGCTCGAGCTGGGGATCCTTCGCCTCTTTTTTCCCCGCCTCGTCGCCGGCATCCGCGTCTTTCTCCCCGTTCTTCCTCCCGGAGGGATCCTCTTTTTTCTCGCCGGGCGGCGGCATCGCCTTGGGGGCGGGCGCCTCTTCCTTCTCCTCGCCATCTCCCCTCAGGTGGCGTTCGATGTCCTTCTCGCGGAGAGGCGACGGGTGCCCCGTGGGGGCCTCCTTCCCGTCCGTCACCACGATGTCCGGCTCGATCCCCTTGGCCTGGATCGACCGGCCGTTCGGGGTGAAATAGCGGGCCGTGGTCAGCCGGACCGCCGACCCGTCCTCCATCGGGATTATGGTCTGGACGGAACCCTTCCCGAACGTCTGCGTGCCCAGCAGGATCGCCCGTCCGTGGTCCTGGAGCGCTCCCGCGACGATCTCGGACGCGGAGGCGGAGCCGGCGTTCACGAGCACGACGATCGGGAAGCCCGTGTATGTCCCTTCCTTGTGGGCAAAATACTTGAATTTCTGGTTTTCGATCCGCCCGTCCGTGTAGACGACGAGACCGGATTCTATGAACTTGTCACCCACCTTCACCGCCTGGTCGAGCAGACCCCCGGGGTTGTTCCGGAGATCCAGCACCAGCCCCTTCAGGCCCCCCTTCTCCTTCATCTGGGCCTGGAGCGCCTTTTCCAGCTCCCCGTCCGTGTCCTGCTGGAACTGGTTCAGCTTGACGTATCCGATCCCGTCGCCCAGGTTCTTCGACTTGACGCTCCTGATCTTTATGATGTCGCGCGTGATCGTGTAGGACTTCGGCTCGGCAAGGCCGTCGCGAAGGATCCATATCGTCACGCTCGTCCCCGGCTCGCCGCGAAGCCGCTTCACCGCGTCCATGACGTTCATGTCGCGCGTCGGCTCCTTCTCGATCCGGACGATCTTGTCGCCCGCCCGGAGCCCGGCGCGGAACGCGGGCGTGTCCTCGATCGGGGCGATCACCGTCAGTATCCCTTCCTTGACGCCGATCTCGATCCCGAGCCCCCCGAAGCTGCCCTTGGTCTCGACCTCCACCTGCTTCAGCATGTCCGGAGTAAGATAGGAACTGTGCGGGTCCAGCGTCTGGAGCATTCCCTTGATCGCGCCGTTTATCAGGTTGTCGACGTTGGGCTCCTCCACGTAGCTCGTCTGGATCTGCGAGAGGACGTCACCGAACGTCTTCAGTTTCCCGAACGCGACGTTCGCCTGCGCCGAGTCCCGGGAAGAGGTGATGTCCCCCGAGATGAACCCCACGAAAAAGATCAGCACCACGATCGCGGGGCCCAGCCATTTCCTGCCTTTCATGTCATTCCTCCCGAGTATTGTTCTCGTTTACGCATTATCGTCATTACCGGGGAATCGGGATCACGGGCACGGGGTCGATCGCGGTCCCCCCGGCCCGAAGCTCCAAGTATAGCACCGATTTCCCCTCCGGACTCGCCGGCAGACGGCCGACTGCCTCCCCCTTCGCCACCGACTGCCCCTGCTTCACGGAGAAATCTTCCGCCTTCCCGTAAACGGAGAAGAGGCCGCTCCCGTGCTGGAGGATCAGCACCTTTCCGAACCCCGGGACGCTCCCGACGAAGACGACTTCTCCGCCGCCGATCGCATGAACGAGCGCGCCCGAAGCCGCCTCGATCTCCACCCCGCGGTTCTCGATCGTCACGTCGAAGACGGGGTCCCTCTGCTTCCCGAAGCGACCCACCAGCTTTCCCTCAATGGGAGGGGCCAGCCCACCAACCACAGCGCCAAACCGGTTAGGCCCTTTCCTCGCCGACTCCTTCGCGCGCCGCTCTTTCTCCCGCACCCGGCGTTCGATCCGGGAGACGAGCGTCTCCATCCGGGCGATCCGTGCCTTAAGCGCGCGGAGCTCTTTCGCCTTTTCCTTCTTGTTTCTCTCGATCTCCGCCAGCCGTTTTCGCTCCTTTTCCTGCCGGGAGACGAGTTTTTCCCCTACCTTCCTCTGCTCCTCCATCCTGCGCTCGGAGTCCTCGATCCTGCGCTCGATGCCGGTGAGAACCCTCTCCTTCTCCTCACGGTCGGCCGACAGGCGACCGTACCGGTCGATCTCCATCAAGAGGAGCCTGCGCGCGAAATAGCGCGCGCGCTCCTCCGCGGCGCCGGCCGGCGCCCCGATCCGGTCCCGGTAGCCCGCGAACGCCCCGAGCGAGGCGCCTGAGATGCCGCGCCTCGCCTTGCCCTGCTCCTCCTCCAGGGCGCGGACCTCCCGTTCCGCGCGGTCCATCTGCGTTCCCAGGTCGGAGAGTTTGCGGTCGATGCGGGCAATCAGCTTGCGCTGTTTCGCAAGCCGCGTCTCGAGGTCGAGGACCTTGTTCCGGGAGAGCTTCTCCCGTCGAAGCGTTTCCGCCAGCTCGGCCGCCGCCTTCTCGGCCTTCTGCTTCATTTCCGTCAGCCGGGCCTTCTCCTGCCGGAGTTTACCCAGCGTGTCCGCGGCGTGCACGGGCGTCGCAAGCGCGAGCCACGCGAATGCCGCAAGGCAGGCGGCGACCGCCGGGATGCGTTCCACGGCGATCATTTCCGTCCGGCGTGCGCCGCGCGCCACCCCAGAAGAGACGCCACGCCGTGAAGGAGCGGCGATGCGAGGAGAAAAAGCCCCAGGGGCAGCAGGAACGGCGGGGTGAGCATTTCCCCCGCGGGCCCGATCACGCGGCCGATGACGGCCAGGCGTTCCTCGAGAATGAAGAAGCAGGAGACCACGGCGCCCGCGGCGGCCAGGGACAGGAGCGCCCCGGTCAGCACGGCCCCCAGGACGCGCGAGAACGCGATGCGCGCCGCGGGAATCCCCCTTCCCTCGAGAAAACCGAAATCCATCGAAAGGAGGGAGGCGCGAGTCTTCTCCTGGAGGAACAGCGCCAGGAAAACCACCGCGCAGAGCAGGCCGAACCCCGCCCAGAAAAAGCCGTTCACCCAGACCTTCAGGCGCAGCAGGCGGGACAGGACCTCCCCGCCGGACAGCAGGCTCTCAACCTGGGGAAGCGGCCGGAGCGAGGCTTCCACCGCCCGGATGTCCGCTTCCGTGAACCGGTCCGGACGCATGCGGATATCGACGTAGCCCGGAAGAGGGTTGCCGCCGGCGGTCCGGAGCGACTCGAGCCCCGGGTAGACCGCGAGGAATTCCTTCCAGGAGGTTTCCGGGTCCTTGTAGGCCGCCGACCGCACCCCGGGCAGCTCCGCGGCCTTCCCTGCGATCCCCTGTCCTTCCTCCACGGAAACCGAAACCCGCAATATAGCGGTCACGGCCCACTGCCCGGAGAGAAACCGGTTCATCCCGCCGGACAGGAGCATCGCCACGTAACAGGCCGCGACGAGAAAGAGCATGAAGAACCTGGCGGCCGATTCCAGCAGCATCCCCTTGGCCGAAATTTTCCAGTCGATCCAGCAAAGCGAAACCGGCTTCATCGAAGGGCTTCCGTGGCGACCGGGAGCCGGAACAGCCGGAAAGGACCCCTGGTTATGCCCTGCCCGCCTTCCATTGTGTTCCACCGCTCGGAAATCGTTCTCTCCGCCATGATGATGGTCTTTCCTTCCCTGGCCAGCGCCCGGAACAATCCCCCAAGCATGTCCGTCCACTCCCTTCCCGCGTTCATGAGAAGCATATCCGTGAAAAGAACCCTCGGGGATCGAACCAGTTCCACCGCCAGCGCGACCCTTGCCCTCTCCGAGACCGACAGGCACGAAAGCCCGCCCCCTTGCGAGCCGGGCATCCCCACGAGCGCGAGGAGTTCCTCCTCCCGTTCCATCCGCTCCCTGGCCGATACCCCCGGTACGGCGACGGCGGAAAGGCGGAACAGGTCGCGGACCGTCCGGCACGCGGTGGGAGAAAAGGATTCGGGCACGAAGCCCGAGGAGGCGCGGAACGCTTTACCAGGGCCCGGGTCGCCCCGGTAGAGCGATTCCCCGCCCACCACGACGTCCCCGGCGTCCGGGCGCCGCTCTCCCCGGAGGATTCGGAGCAGGAGGGTCTTCCCGCTCGCGGGCGGGCCGGTCACGACGCACACTTCGCCGTCGTCGAAGGCGAGGTCCAGGCCGTCCCAGAGCGTCCCTTTGGAAAATGCGGCCCCGACGCGAAACGCCTCAATCATTTTCGGACGGCATCTCCGTGTGGGTGTCGAACGCCCCGGCGAACAGCTTCCGGATTTCCTCCATGTGCTGCGCCTTCATCCGGCCGCGGAGGGTTTCCTGCCAATCCGGCTTGTCGAGGATATCCGCGTAGGACTGCATGACGGAGTCGAGGATGACCCCGCCAAGGAACGCGTGCGTGAGTATCTGGGGGTTGTCCTTTCCCCCGTCCTCGGTCTGGATGTGGTACACGAGCCCCTTGTACTTGAGGTTGTGGTTGAACCCTGAAAGCATCCGAACCCGCGTGTTCGTCATGACCCGTCCCCCTCGTCCATGCCGGGGATTATCTCACAAGGTCACCCTCTCCACGCTATCCATCCTTCGGCCGAAGAAAATCTCCCCAACGCGCGAGAAACGTTCAGGGTCGTCGGTGACCAGGAAACGGATGTGCGGGGCGCGGGTACCCTTTTCCGTCCCGTTCCCGGAAACCAGGGCGCCCACGACGCGCGCCGCCTCCTCGCCGGAGTCGACGAGCACCGTGGCCTCCCCCAGGAACCCGGCGATCGGCTTCTTGAGAACGGGATAATGGGTGCACCCGAGGATCAGGGCATCCGGCGGGTCCTTCCGGAACGGTGAGAGGTACTCCGCGATAACGTCGCGCGTGACCGGCTTTTCCGCCCACCCTTCCTCGGCCAGCGATACAAGCAGGGGACACGCCCGCACGGTCACCCTGGCCTTCGGCACGGCCTGCCGGAGCGCCTGTTCGTAGGCCCCGGACCGGACCGTACCCGTGGTCCCTATCACCCCGATCGAAGCCTTTTTCTCGAGCGAGGCGACGCGACGCACGCAGGGGTCGACCATCCCCACCACCGGGATCTTGTATATCTTGCGCAGGACCGGCAGCGCGAGCGAGGAAGCCGTGTTGCAGGCGACGACCAGCATCTTGATGTCGTGGCGCGTGATCAGGTGGTTGGCGATCTCGATCGAGTACCGGGTGATGGTCTCCGTCGACTTGGTCCCGTACGGGACCCTCGCCGTGTCTCCCAGGTAGAGGAACCCCTCGCCGGGTAGCACACGCGCCAGTTCCCTCAAAACGGTCAGCCCCCCGACGCCCGAGTCGAACACTCCGATTGGCCGTTCCACACGCTCTCCCAAGACTTTGATTTTCCTAACTTAAAACGGTATGGTAACCTTGTCAACAAAAGCGCCGTCGAGAAGGGAGGCCAATTGCAGGATATCATCGACTTTCTGACGAGCACAAACATCATGGACCTGGCCACCGACCCCCGGGTGCTATTCTTCACATTCGTGGTCTTCGTCGTCGCGGTCCTCAGGCGCTGGACGTTCGTCCTCCTGCTTCTTTTCGCGATCGGCGGGATACTCGCCGTCGTGCGCTACACGAACCCTTCGATGGGAACCGAGGGCGTGGACCAGCAGATGGTTTTCTTCGTCGGGGGGATCCTGGTGGTCGCGATCGTGACGATCTACTTCCTCTTCATCCGGGGAGATTGACCCTGCGCGTCGGCTTCACCACCACGATCCCGGTCGAGGTCCTGTTCGCCGGCGGCCACTCGCCGGTCGACCTCAACAACCGCTTCATCACGAGCGGGGCTCCCTTCGAATACATCCGGGCCGCCGAGTCCGACGGCTTCCCGCGGAACAGCTGCAGCTGGGTCAAGGGGATCTACGGGATCGCGCGGAAGCGCCGGTTCCGGGACGTCATCGCGGTCACCCAGGGTGACTGCAGCTTCACCCAGGCGCTGATGGAGGTGCTTTCCTACCGTGGGGTGCGCGTTTCCCCGTTCGCCTTCCCGTTCGACCGGGACCCCGACCTTCTCTCCCTCGAAATACGCAAGATGGCGAAGCGGTTCGGGACCGACGTCGCCCGGGCCGAATCGTGGAAGAAGCGGCTGGACGCGATCCGCGGCGTCGCCCTCGAGATCGACCGTCTCACGTGGGAAGAAGGGAAGGTGACCGGGGAGGAGAACCACCTGTGGCTGGTCAACTGCTCGGACTTCGAGGGGGACCCGGACGGTTACGGGAAGCGCGCGCGGGCGTTCCTCGCCAAGGCAAGGTCGCGGGCGGCGCGGAAGGACCTGCTCCCCCTCGCGTTCGTGGGAGTGCCCCCGATCCTGTCGGGACTCCACGCGTTCTTCGAGGAGTCGGGCGCGCGCTTCGTCTTCAACGAGGTGCAGCGCCAGTTCGCGATGCCGGGCCCGTCGGACGACCTGACCGGGCAGTACCTGCGCTACACCTACCCGTATTCCTTTTTCCAGCGCCTGTCGGACATCCGCGAGCAGGCTTCAATCAGGCGCGTCCGCGGGATCGTGCATTACGTCCAGTCGTTCTGCTTCCGCCAGATCGAGGACATCCTGCTTCGCGAGGAGATCGGTCTGCCGGTCCTCACGCTCGAGGCGGACATGCCCGGCCCCGTCGACGGCCGGACGAAGATCCGGATCCAGGCGTTCCTCGAAATGCTCGCCTAGCCCGCATTTCTCACCGCGTTCCTACGCTAAGGCGGTGGAGACGGGCGTGGATACAAGGCGCACGAACTTCGGGCGACGCAGGCGTAGTTTACACTACGTCGAGGAGCACGAAGGAGGGCAACGCAGTAGACATGCCCGTATCCGCCGCCGCAGCAGGAAGGTGGTGAGAAATGCGGGCAAGTTACCAGACTCCCGTCATTATGTACTCGTGCATG
The DNA here is from genome assembly GCA_021824125.1 of Deltaproteobacteria bacterium. Lineage (GTDB taxonomy): Bacteria > Desulfobacterota > Deferrimicrobia > Deferrimicrobiales > Deferrimicrobiaceae > JAKALO01. The sequence continues at coordinate 8,733 of JAKALO010000091.1, forward strand.
GCCGTCGCCGACTTGCGGCCCGCGCCCATCGCAAGGATGACGGTGGCGGCGCCGATCACGATGTCGCCGCCGGCGAAGACCCCCTTCTTGCTCGTCTTCCCGGTCTCCTGGTCCGCCAGGATGTTCCCCCACTTGTTCGTGTCCAGCCCGGGCGTAGTGGCGGGGACGAGGGGGTTGGCGCCGTTGCCGATCGACATGACGACGGTGTCCACCGCCAGCCGGAACTCGGAGCCCTTGAGGGGCACCGGCCGGCGCCGGCCCGAGGCGTCGGGCTCGCCCAGCTCCATCTTCTGGCACTCGATCTCGGTCACGAAGCCTTCGTCGTTTCCGAGGAACCTGAGGGGGTTGGTGAGGAGGTGGAACTCGATCCCCTCCTCCTCCGCGTGGTGGATCTCCTCGATCCTGGCGGGCATCTCCTTCTTGGACCTGCGGTAGACGAGGTACACCTTGTCCGCCCCCATCCGCATCGCCGTGCGCGCCGAGTCCATCGCCACGTTGCCGCCGCCCACGACCGCGACGTGCTTGCCGCGGAATATCGGCGTGTCGGCCTCGGGGAAGACGTACGCCTTCATCAGGTTGGAGCGCGTCAGGTACTCGTTGGCCGAGTAGATGCCGATCAGGTTCTCGCCGGGGATGTTCATGAAGTACGGAAGTCCCGCGCCCGTGCCGATGAAGACGGCGTGGAACCCCTCCTCCGTGAGCAGTTCG
>JAKALO010000092.1 GCA_021824125.1 Deltaproteobacteria bacterium
GTTCGCGGGCCGCCCGAAAATCTCCCGCCTGCTGGAGGACACTTTCCGGATTTTTTCCCCGCTGTTTTAACTCAAGCCATTAAAAAATCAAAAACAGGGACGTTCTTAAAAACAGGTTAAAAACAGGGACGTTCTTAAAAACTCGTTTTGACGCCGGTCGGATACGAAATATTGCCCGATTCCCCACCCCGAGTTTTTAAGAACGTCCCTGTTTTTGATTTAGCGGCGGGAGCGGAAGAACTCCGTGAGGAGGGCGGCGCACTCGGCGGTGAGGACCCCGGAGATCACGTGCGCCCGGTGGTTCAGTCGCGAATCCGAGGCGATCCGGTAGAGGCTGCGGACGGCGCCCGTCTTCGGGTCGTCGGCGCCGTAGATGATCTCTTCCACGCGGGCGAGGACGGCCGCCCCCGCGCACATCGGGCACGGCTCGATGGTCACCACGAGCCGGCAACCGGGCAGCCGGTAGTTGCCGACTTTTTTCGCCGCCTTGCGGAGGGCGATCATTTCGGCGTGGGCGGTCGGGTCCTTGTCGGCGACAGGCCGATTGTGGGCACGGGACAGGATCTCACCGGAAGGAGATACCACCACGGCGCCCACCGGGATCTCCCCCGCTGCGGCGGCCTTTTCGGCCTCGCGCAGGGCGGCGCGCATCCACTTGTCCCGGTCTTCATTCACGGGGAGGCCCGGGCGGGGCAGTCGACCTGCCGGGTCCGTGCAGCGGGTTACCATGCGGCTCCAGGAAGAGGTACCGCTCGAGGACCTTCCGCTCTTCGGGGGGCAGGGTTCGGTAGAACGGCACGCTCATCATTCGCTCGTCCCGCTTCGCGGGTGGCAGGGTGCGCCACTCCATGAAATTGCGCCGAAGCTCCTGGCGCCGCTCTTGGGGAAGCTCCCGCAAGCGCCGGAAGAATCCCTTGACGATCTGTTTCTCCTCGGGCCTGGCACTCCGGTAGATCTCCCTTCGTTGCCGGAGGAAGTTGCGCTCCCCCTCCGGGAGTTCTCTCCATTTCCGCCGGCGCTCGAGGATCCGCTCCCTTCGCTCCGGTGGAAGCTCCTTCCACCGGTGGTATTTCTCCCTGATGCGGTCCCGCTCTTCAGGGGACATCCGGCGCCACCGCTCCAGCTTGTCGGGGGTGACTTCCCCCGGCGGCGAAACGCGGAGGCCGACACGGGGAACCTCCGGGTCGCGTGCCTCGGCCGGCCGGGGGCCGGCGGACGGCAGCAAGGCCGCCAGGAGGAAAAACACCGCGGCGAAAAACATCTGCCGGCCAACACGTCGCGCCATAGAATCTTATCCTTTCCCGCTGCCGGCGGGTACGAATATTTCAATCTCGTCGAACTCTCCCGTGTCCTCGAAAGCCGAAGGATCTTCCAGAACATCCAGGTGCGCGACGATCTCCCGCTCTTCGGATGTGAGTTCACCGGCTCCGCCCGGGGCGGCGGGAGAAGGCCGGGTGGTCGTTTCGTTCGCCGGTGCGCGTTGTGCGACCTGTGGATTCCCTCCCGACGGAGCCTGGCGGTCCCCGCCCCGCTCGGTCGATGTAAGCAGGAAAAAAGCAAGGGCGGCGGCGGCCGCCAGCGGGATCGCCGCCCACCGCAGGGAATAGGCGAAAAGGCTCCTGCGTTTCGCAAGAAGGTCCTCCGATTCCATCCGGGCGAAGAGTTTCTCCCGGAACAGAAGGGGCACATCCGCCTCCGTCCTCGACACGCAGAGCGCCACCGCGCGCATCCTCAGCTCAAGGGCCCTGCACGCCGCGCAGCCCTTCAGGTGCTCTTCGACCAGGCGAACCTCCCCGGCGGGGGTTTCCCCGTCGACGTAGGCGCTTATGCGTTCGTTCCAGTCACGGCATTCCATGGTTTCTCTCCACTCTCCCTGTTAAACCCGTTCGCGTGGAAATGGTTTCACGGCAGCAGCCCCGAGAGGGATTCCATGAGCATCTCCCGGGCCCTGAAGATGCGGCTCTTGACCGCCTGGATCGTAATACCAAGAACGGCTGCCGTTTCTTCGTACGACAGACCGTCGCCACGATTCAGGACGAACGCCGACCGGCAGGACTCCGGAAGACTCTGCAGGGCCTCGACGAACCGCTCCTGGACTTCCGCGCTCCACGCCATCTCCTCGGGATTCAGCGCGGCGGGCCCTGAAAGTTGCAGCGCGGGAGACCCGTCCGGCCCCTCCTCCCCCGGCAGGACCGGCACCTTGTTCCCTTCCTCCTTTTCGTCGCGGATGTAGTTCAGCGTCGTCCTGCGGGCGATGGTGTACATCCAGGTGGAGAACTTCGCCGTCGGCTGCCAGGTGAACGCCGCCCGCGCTATGCGGAGGAAGATCTCCTGCGCCGCCTCCTCGGCCCGGGCCTGGTCCCCCGTCATCCGGTAGGCGAAGTGGATCACCTTCCGGTGGTGCCTCGCGAAGAGTTCCTCGAAGGCGTCCCGGCTCCCCTTCCGGTAGAGCTCCATCAGGTCTTCGTCGGTCCTCATGTCCCCGCGGAAGTTCCCCTGCCACGGCCTGCGGCAGGCGCCCGGCCTGTCCCTTTTCCTTTCCGGGCGCTCCTCTCCATGCTATATGATGGTTCCATTATGCAGGAACTCATACGGACCTTGCTGCGGAAGATAGGGGAGGACCCGGACCGCGAGGGGCTTAAAGAGACCCCGGAACGGTTCCGGAAGTCGATCGGATTTCTCACCTCCGGGTACGCCCAGGATCCGCGCGAGGTTCTCCAGCGCGCCCTTTTTCACGAGCAGTACGACGAGATGGTGACCGTCAAGGACATCGACGTCTTCTCCCTCTGCGAGCACCACCTCCTGCCCTTCTTCGGGAAGTGCCACGTGGCCTACCTGCCGAAGAAGAAGATCGTCGGGCTGTCCAAGATCGCCAGGGTGGTGGAGCTCTACGCGAGACGGCTGCAGGTGCAGGAGAGGATGACACAGGAGATCGCCACGGCGATCATGGACACGCTCCAGCCGCACGGGGTGGCGGTCGTTATCGAGGCCTCCCACCTGTGCATGATGATGCGGGGCGTGGAAAAGCAGAACTCGAAGGCGGTCACCTCCGCCATGCTCGGCGTGTTCCGGACGCGCGAGTCGACGCGGATGGAGTTCCTCGAGCTGATCAAGCCCGGCCTGAACATCCTTCGCTGAACCCGGCGGCCCGGGTTATTTCGCCGCCACCGCCATGATCTCCCCGATCACCGTCTCGACCTCGCGGGCGGTGTTCTCCAGCGTCGGCTCGTTGAACATCTTCAGCATCACCGTGGGTTTGAGGGTTTCAAGGACGACTTCCTTCCCGTCGGTATAAATCGACACCCGGCAGGGAAGGGCCGTGGCGATCCGGATGTTCGTGTCCAGCACCTTCTTCGCGGACCCCGGGTTGCAGATCTCGTAAACGTAAAGCTTCCGGTCGAAGACAAGCCCCTTCGACTGCAGGTTCGCAGTGATGTTGTGAACCCCCTGCACCCCGAATTTCCGTTCCGCCGCCGCTTCCTCGAACCTCTGGCGGACATCGCCCAGCGATTTCCTGCTTCGCACCGCGATGAACATTGCAGCCCCTCCTTTCCGCCCCGGCGCCCGGCCGGAGAGCCGCTCAGCAATTCCCTCAACCGCCCCCGCCTATGATCAGGAAATATACGATTGCCGCGACGGCGACCAACAGGATCGGCAACCAGTTGCTCAACATGGTGTCCCCTTCCCGGAATTTACCTGTATGTACCGGCCCGGCGACCGCCGGGCGTCTTTCTCACGATCAGCTGAACGGCGACCGGCGGGATCCGGAGCCGCAGGATGAACCGCCTGATTTGGCTCCTTCCCTGGACCCCTTCGTGCTGAACAGGGAGATTCCGAGTTTCCCCGCGGTCCCCCCGCAGGCCGGGCAGGGCGTTTCCCCGGTTCTCTCGGAAGAGCGCACGTACGCCTCGAAGACCTTCGAACACTCTCCGCACCGGTATTCGTACAGCGGCATCGATTCCTCCCTTATCTTTCCGGCACGCCGAGCCTGATCAGGATCTTATCCATCAGGCACCATTTTGTGAGTCCGGACTGAAACAGGTTCAGGCCGACAAAGGCGGTGAACAGGAACCAGTACGGGTTTCCATAATAACCGAGTGCAAGGGACGACAGCACGAATGTTCCCGCGATCACCCTGACCCACCGTTCGACGTTCATCGCCTTCCCCCTCCTTCCGGTGACGCCACCCGTTTACGACCCGGCATCTCATTTGGTCCGGTTACGGGCCACCTTCCATCATTTAAGATGTTCTCGCCGGGCGAAAGTTCCATCTTGTAACAACGCAACCTGGGGGGAACTATAAGCGAAGCCCTCGCACGCAGAACCAATGCGACATATAAACAAATGAATGGGTGACGTTTATGGTTACCTGCCGCAAAATATTGAGAATGGACATGAAGTCCGTACGGAAGGTGCACACAACGGGGGGGGGGTCGGCGGAGTCGCCGCAGGAGCGGGATCCGGCGCAACGACTTCCAAAACGTAAACCCGGATGTTTCTGCGGGTCAGGTCTTCCGCAGCGCCTGGTCGAGATCCTCCAGGATGTCATCGATGTTTTCGAGACCGACGGACAGACGGATGAAGTCGTCGGTAACTCCGGTTTCCCTCCGCTCATCGGAGGTCAGCTGCTGGTGGGTTGTCGACGCCGGGTGGATCACCAGGCTCTTTGCGTCACCGATGTTAGCAAGGAGCGAGAAGAGCTTCAGGTTGTCGATGAACTTCTTCCCCGCTTCCATGCCGCCCTTGATGCCGAAGCCCAGGATCGCGCCGTACAGCCCGCGGTGATGGTACTTCTTCGCCATCGCATGGTCCGGGTGGGCGGGAAGGCCGGGATAGTTGACCCAGCTGACGTTGGGGTGCCCGGCCAGGAACTCGGCCACCTTCTGTGCGTTCGTGCTGTGCCGCTCCATGCGGAGATGAAGGGTCTCCAGCCCCTGGAGGAACAGGAACGAGTTGAAGGGAGAGAGGGCCGGCCCCAGGTCGCGCAGGAGCTCGACGCGGAGCTTGATGATGAATGCGACGTTGCCGAGGCCCGGGAAATTCCCGAAGACCTCCCAGAACTTGAGGCCGTGGTACGAGGGGTCCGGCTCGGTGAACGCCGGGAAGTTGCCGTTCCCCCAGTCGAACTTCCCCGAGTCGACGACGATACCGCCTATGGAAGTCCCGTGCCCCCCGATGAACTTCGTTGCGGAGTGGATGACGATGTCGGCGCCGTGGTCGAACGGCCGCAGGAGGTACGGGGAGGGCATCGTGTTGTCGATGACGAGCGGGATGCCGGCCCCGTGCGCGATGTCGGCGATCGCCCGGATGTCGAGCGTGTCGAGCTTCGGATTGCCCACCGACTCCCCGAAAACCGCCTTCGTCTTCTTCGTGATCGCCTTCCGGAATTTTCCCGGGTCGGACGGGTCGACAAACCTGACCTCGATCCCGAGCTTGGGGAACGTGTAGTGGAACAGGTTGTAGGTACCCCCGTACAACGACGCGGAAGACAGGATCTCGTCGCCCGCCTGGGCGATGTTCAGGAGCGCCAGGGTCTCCGCCGCCTGGCCGGAGGCGACCGCCACCGCCCCGGTCCCTCCCTCGAGCTGCGCCACCCGCTGCTCGAGGACGTCGGTCGTCGGGTTCATGATCCGCGTGTAGATGTTGCCGAATTCCTGGAGGCCGAAAAGCCTCGCCGCATGCGCGGTGTCGTGGAAAACGTAGGATGTCGTCTGGTAGATCGGGACCGCCCTCGCGGTCGTCGCGGAGTCGGGTTTCTGTCCACCGTGAAGTGCAATGGTTTCGGGTCTGTACAACTTCGACATCCTGGACTCCTTTCCTTTCCCTGGGAATCGCGGCATTTAAGAAAACAATGACGATATGTTTTATGGATTTTATAGTCTATGATGATTCCGGTCAATATATTTTTTAAATATCAGCATATTTAGATGGATTTTTCTTGACACGGAATTCGTCCCAAACTAAACTTGTGTACACAGTATGCAGAAGGGGGCCCCCCCTTCCTTCTGCATCATCTCCTTCCTAATCCCTTCGCCTGAAGGTTTCGCCGCCGGGTTCCCCCCCGGGCGGCGAAGCCCTTTACGCCATGTGAAGCGAAGCACCGAGCGGAAACGTTCCCCGTACGGAGCCGGCGCGGCGAGTTTTTAAGAACGTCCCTGTTTTTGACCTGTTTTTGAGGGTCAGGCTCGCTCGAAGAGGCCTGCCGCCCCCATCCCGCCGCCGATGCACATCGTGACCACGCCCAGCGAAGCGTTGCGGCGCTTCATCTCGTGCAGCAGGGTGGCGGTTAGCTTCGCCCCCGTGCACCCCAGCGGGTGGCCGAGAGCGATCGCGCCGCCGTTGACGTTGACCTTGTCCGGGTCCAGGGAAAGTTCCCGTATCACCGGAAGGGACTGGGCCGCGAACGCCTCGTTCAGCTCGAACAGGTCGACCCGTGTCGGCTTGACCCGCAGCCTCGTAAGGAGCTTCGGCACCGCCTTAACGGGGCCGATTCCCATGATCTCGGGCGCCACCCCAGCGGCGGCGAAGCCCATGAAGCGGGCGAGCGGCTCCGCGCCCAGCGATTTCATCGCCTTCTCCGAGACCACGATGGCCGCGGCAGCGCCGTCGCTCATCTGCGAGGAGTTCCCCGCGGTGACCGTCCCCTTCGGGTCGAAGGCGGGCTTGAGCTTCGCCAGCGCTTCGAGCGTTGTGTCGGCGCGGGGCCCTTCGTCGACCTCGAACACGATCTCCCGGGGAACCGGCTTCCGGCCTTCCGCCGAGGAGAACACCACCGTATTCACCGGGACGATCTCCTCCCGGAACCTGCCTTCCCGGATCGCGGCCAGCGCCTTCATGTGGCTCCGGTAGGCGAACTCGTCCTGGTCCTCGCGGGTGACCTTGTATTTGCGCACGACCATCTCGGCCGTGAGCCCCATCGGCATGAACACCTCGGGGCGCGTTTCCATGATCCCGGGGTTGAAGGACGGCTTGTTCCCCCCCATCGGGACCATCGTCATCGACTCCGTGCCGCCGGCGATTACGATGTCGGCGAACCCGGCCATGATCTTTTCCGCGGCCAGCGCGATGGCCTGCAGGCCGGAGGAGCAGAACCGGTTGACCGTCATGGCGGGAACCGAGTCCGGAAGGCCGGCCTTGAGGGCGCAGATCCGGGCGACGTTCATCCCCTGCTCCCCCTCGGGCATCGCGCACCCGAAGATCACGTCGTCCACCCGCGCCGGGTCCAGGTTTTTCACCCGCTCCAGGGCGCCCCGGATCGCGACGGCTCCGAGATCGTCCGGCCTGGTGTCCTTCAGGCTCCCCTTGTATGCCCTCCCGATCGCCGTTCGGACCGCGGAGATGATATATGCTTTAGCCATCGGCATCCTCCTTGGACGACGTTTTCCCGGTTCCCCTGCGCTAGTTGCGCAGCGGCTTCCCTTTCATCAACATGTGCTGGATGCGCGCCTGGGTCTTTTCCTCCCCGCAAAGGGAGAGGAACGCCTCCCGCTCCAGGTCCAGGAGGTCCTGCTCGGAGAGCTTCGTCCCGGCGGGGACGTCGCCCCCGGTAATCACGAAGGCGATCTTGCGCCCGACCCGCTCGTCGTATTCGCTGATGTAGCCGGCGGCCTTCATCGCGTAGAGGCCGTAGACGAAGGAGGAGTATTCCGAGCGTCCCGGCAGGACGATGTCCGTGCGCGGACGCGGCATCTCGTACCCTTCGCGGTTCATGGCCAGAACGGTGTTCTTCGCCTCCTGTATCAGGAAGTCGCGCTGGATCGTGATCTTGTCCCACGGACGCAGGAAGCCGAGCTCCCGGGCCTCCTTCGCCGATGTGGCGACTTTGGCCATCCCGATCGTCTCGAACGCCTTCCTCAGGAACGGGAGCGGATCGGCGGCGACCCCGTCGGGGACCCCCTCGAGGTGTCGGACCACCATCTCCTTGGTCCCCCCGCCCGCGGGCAGGAGCCCCACGCCCACCTCGACGAGCCCCATGTAGGTCTCCGCCGCCGCGCGGATCCGGTCGGCGCCCATGCAGATCTCGGCGCCGCCGCCCAGCGCCATCCCCGCGGGGGCCGCGACGACCGGCTTTTCCGAGTAGCGCAGCCGCATGCAGGCGTCCTGGAGCTCGCGGACCATCTTTTCGATGGCGACGAAATCCTTGTTCTGCGCCGCCATGAAGATGAGCATGATGTTCGCGCCCACGCAGAAGTTCTCCGCGTGGTTGGCGATCACCATCCCCGCAAACTCCTTCTCCGCAAGCTCTACCCCCTCTTTCATCATCGAGATGATGTCGCCGTCGATCGTGTTCATTTTAGTGCGGAACTCCAGGCACAGGACCCCGTCCCCTATGTCGATGAGCGCGGCGCCCGGGTTGCGCCGGACCACCTTGTTCCGCTCGGCGAGCGAGGGCAGGAAGACGACGTCCGGGGAAACGGGGACGGGCTTGTACGTCCCCGAGGCGATATCGAAAAAGTCCAGGATGCCGTCGCGACGGCGGTAGAAGGAGGTGTTCCCATCGGCGAGCATCCTCGCGATGTTCCCCGGGATCTCCTTCCCCTCCTTCCGCATCCGCTCGACTGAATCGGCCAGGCCGATCGCGTCCCACGTCTCGAACGGGCCCAGCGTCCAGTTGAACCCCCACTTCATCGCGTTGTCGACGTTGACGATGTCGTCGGAGATTTCGGGGATCCGCTTAGCCGTATAGAGCAGGGTGTCGGAGAGGACCTTCCAGGCGTAGGCGGAGGCCTTGTCGTCGCCGGAGATCACTTTCCGGATCCGCGCCCCGACGTCCTCTTCGCCCTTGGCGGCCTCGAGCGACGGGAAGCCGACCTTCGTCGTCGGCCGGTAGTCCATCGTCTTGTAATCCAGGACGAACTTCTTCTTCTCCTCGCCCTTCCCTTCCATCTTGAAGAAGCCGCTCTTCGCCTTTCGCCCGAGCCACCCGCGCCTCACCATGTCGCTCACGAAGGCCGGGGGGAGGAACAGATCGCGCGCCGGGTCGTCCGGCAGGTTCCGGTAGACGTTGTCGGAGACGTGCAGGAGCGTGTCGAGCCCCACGAGGTCCGCCGTCCCGTAGGCGGCGGATTTCGGGCGGCCCATCGCGGGACCGAGGATCTTGTCGACTTCCTCGATCGTGAGCCCGTCCGCGACCATCGCGTGCATCGCGTACATCATCGCGAAGATCCCGACCCGGTTGCCGATGAAGTTCGGGGTGTCCTTCCCGAAGACGATTCCCTTCCCCAGCCGCCGCTCGCCGAACTCCGCCATCCCGCG
>JAKALO010000008.1 GCA_021824125.1 Deltaproteobacteria bacterium
TAAGGGCGGTCAACCGGCGGCCGGATCCGGATACCGCGATCCGGGAGCTGCAGGGCATCTGGCGACAGGAAAGGGGAGCCGGATAATACCCGCTTCGCCGCGATGCCGATCGCTGCCTAAAGGGAATTCGTCTACCTGCCGAGGAAGCGGGAGAGCACGGATTTCTCAAGTCCCACTGCCGCCTCCAGTTCGCCGGCATCCAGCCAGATCCCGTCGCATGACGAGCACCGGTCGATTTTCAGCGTCCTGTAGTCGACCTCGATGAGATCCATGCCGCACTTGGGGCAATGCATGTAATGCAATTCCTTCAGCCGCTTCTTCTCGGCCTCCGCCAGCTTTTCCTGTTTCTCTTCCTCGGCTTTTTTCCTGCGTTCGAACTCCAGCCGGGCGAAATACTCCTCTTCGCTCTCCGACGGCTTCCTCGACATCGAATCACCTCCTGCCGGTTCTGTTTTCCCCTTGTTTCATGTTCGGGGGAGATTCCATGCGTCGGCCGGGTCGGCACCCGGCCTTCCGTCGGCATTGTAATACAGGAATCGCCCGTTCACCCAGAAAAAGCTTTTATCTTGACAGCCATCTGTATATTGTATACAGCATATGTGGTTACGCGTCCGTCGTGCCCGCGTTCGGGGGGGAAGGCGGCGCGTGGTCGTCTTCCATCGGTACGAGCAAATGCCCTTACATGAAGCCTGTGTGGATACGGAAAATAAAACCAAAGGAGAGAGTATGACACCGAAAACGTCAACGATCATTTGGACAAAGATCGACGAGGCGCCGATGCTGGCGACATACTCCCTGCTCCCCGTGATCCAGGCGTTCACGAAGGGGACAGGCGTTTCCGTCGAAACGTGGGACATCTCACTCGCGGGCCGGATCATCGCGAATTTTCCGGAGAACCTGAAACCGAACCAGAGGATCCCCGATTACCTGGCGAAGATGGGCGAGCTTACGCAGTCTCCGGAAGCGAACATCATCAAGCTCCCTAACATCAGCGCCTCGGTCCCCCAGCTCAAGGAGGCGATCAAGGAGCTCCAGGAGCACGGCTACAACGTCCCCGACTATCCCGAGAGCCCGCAGAACGACGCCGAGAAGGCGCTCCAGGCGCGGTACTCGAAGTGCCTGGGAAGCGCCGTGAACCCGGTATTGCGCCAGGGGAACTCGGACCGCCGGTCGCCGGCCTCCGTGAAGGCGTTCATGAAGAAGCATCCGCCCAGGAACTATCCGTGGAGCCCGGATTCGAAGGCGCACGTTGCGCACATGACCGCGAACGACTTTTACGGAAACGAGACCTCCGTCACCGTGCAGAAGCCGACGGAAGTGCGGTTCGAGTTCGTCGCCGCCGACGGTAAAGTGAAGGTCCTGAAGGAGAGCCTGAAACTGCTCGCGGGCGAGATCCTCGACTCGACACACATGGACGTCCGCTCGCTGCGCAAGTTCTACGAAGAACAGATCGAGGATGCCAGGAAGAGCGGCGTGCTGCTTTCGCTGCACCTGAAGGCGACGATGATGAAGGTGTCGGACCCCGTCCTGTTCGGCCACGCCGTCTCCGTATTCTTCAAGCCCGTCTTCGAGAAGCACGCGGCCGCACTCAAGCAGGCGGGCGTCAATCCGAACATGGGCCTGGGCGACCTTTACAAGAAGATCGAGAGCCTGCCGGCGGACAAGAAGGCGGAGATCGAGGCGGACATCCAGGCGGTCTACAAGGTACGTCCCGCGCTCGCGATGGTCGACTCGGACAAGGGGATCACGAACCTGCACGCGCCGAACGACATCATCGTCGACGCGTCGATGCCGGTCGTCGTCCGCGAGGGCGGCAAGATGTGGGGACCGGACGGGAAGCAGCACGAGACCAAGGCGATGATCCCCGACCGGTGCTACGCGACCACATACAAGGAGATCGTCGAGGACTGCAAGAAGAACGGCGCCATGGATGCCGCGACGATCGGGAGCGTTCCCAACGTCGGCCTCATGGCGCAGCAGGCGGAGGAGTACGGTTCCCATGACAAGACGTTCCTCGCGCCAGGAAAGGGGAGTATCCGCATCGTCGATGCCGCCACGGGTTCCACCCTTCTCGAGCAGAAGGTCGAGGAGGGCGACGTATTCCGGGCGTGCCAGGCAAAGGACGAGCCGATCCGGGACTGGGTGAAGCTTGCCGTAAGGAGAGTGAAGGCGACCGGGGCGGTCGGCGTCTTCTGGCTGGATAAAAACCGGGCGCACGACGCGCAGCTCATCGCGAAGGTCGAGAAATACCTGAAGGAGCACGATACGAAGGGACTGGAGTTCCACATCATGGCCCCGAAGGACGCGATGCGTTTCTCGCTGAAACGGATCCGCGAGGGAAAGGACACGATCTCGATCACGGGCAACGCGCTTCGCGACTACCTGACCGACCTTTTCCCCATCCTCGAGATCGGCACGAGCGCCAGGATGCTCTCGATCGTCCCCCTTCTCAAAGGCGGCGGACTCTTCGAAACGGGAGCCGGCGGCTCGGCGCCCAAGCACGTCCAGCAGTTCGTGAAGGAAGGATACCTGCGGTGGGATTCCCTCGGGGAATTTTCCGCCCTCGGGGCGTCCCTGGAACACCTGGGTAATGCGTTCAGGAACGACAAGGCCCTTGTCCTGGCGGAGACGCTGGACCAGGCGATCGGCAAGTTCCTGGACAACAACAAGTCGCCCGCCCGCAAAGTGGGGCAGATCGACAACCGGGGAAGCCATTTCTACCTGGCGATGTACTGGGCGCAGGCGCTGGCCGCGCAGACGAAGGACAAGGATCTGCAGGCGCGGTTCGGGAACGTGGCGAAGCAGTTGGAAGCGAACGAAGAGAAAATCAACCAGGAGCTGCTGGGCGCACAGAGGAAGCCGATGGACATCGGCGGCTACTATCAACCGGACGATGCCAAGGCGTCCCAGGGAATGCGCCCCAGCGCGACCTTCAATGCTATAATTGACGCAATTGCGTAAAGTCTCGCGTCAAGGGAGGCATCGATGAAGGGTAACGAAAAGCTCATCAAGGTCCTGAATTCGCTGTTGTCGGACGAACTGACCGCCATCAACCAGTACATGGTGCATTCGGAAATGTGCGCCAACTGGGGCTATGAGAAGCTGCACAAGCACTTCGAAAAACGGGCCATAGACGAGATGAAGCACGCCGAGAAGCTCATCGGCCGGATCCTGTTCCTGGAGGGATTGCCGACGGTCAGCAACCTCGGGAAGATGTCGATCGGCTCGAACGTGCCCGGCATGCTTGCAGGCGACCACGCGCACGAAATGGCCGCCATCAAGGCGTACAACGACGCCATCAAGCTGGCCGGGGATGTAGGCGACTTCGCGACCCGGGAGATCCTGGAGCATATATTACAGGACGAGGACGGGCATATCGACGGCATCGAGGAGCTGCAGGACCAGATAGGACACATGACGCTGCAGGTCTTCCTTTCCATCCAGGTGGGATAGAAGGACCGGCAGGGAGGCTGAACATGCGTAAAGCTTTGTTCGGAGCGATCGGGTTGGCCGTCCTTATCGGGGGACTGTTCGCCGTCCTGGGGACGAACGAGGCGGCGGCGGAAGTGAGCGTAAACATCAACATCGGCCCGCCTCCGATCGTGGTGGCGGAGCCGCCGGAAGTCGTGCTGGTCCCCAGGTCCCAGGTCTACTTCGTCCCCCACCAGGATATCGACGTGTTCTTCTACGGCGGCTTCTGGTGGTCCCCGCGCGGGGACCGCTGGTATCGCGCAAAGGCCTACAACGGGCCGTGGGGGGTCGTGGAGCGCCGCCACGTTCCCGTGTACGTGACCCGGGTCCCCAGGGATTACCGGGTCCGATACGTGAAGGAGCGACGCATTCCCTACGGGCAGTGGAAGAAGCAGTCGAAGCAGCACCGGAAAGAGGAACGCAGGGAGATGAAGGAGCACAGGAAGGATAGAAGGGATCACGAGAGGGAGGACCGGGGCGACCACGGACATCGCAGGTGACGGCGTCCGGCCTGTGAGCGACCGGGGCCTTCAACGGTGACAAGAAGACTGCCGTTTTTCGGCGCCGTCCTGCTGGCAGGCGGCGCCTTTTTCGTCTTTGCGGCATGCGCGGGGGGGGGAAGCGCGGCGAGGGGGGGCGGAGCGGCCGCAACATCGGAAGCGCCTGCCCTCATCCCCTCGGCAATTGAAGGAATCCCTTTTCTTGCCCAGGAGGACGATACCTGCGGTCCCTCCTCTCTCGCGATGGTCCTCCGGTTCCTGGGGGACGACGTCCCGACGGCGGATCTTGCGCGGGAAACCCGCACCGAAGGGTTGAAAGGATCGCTTATAACCGACCTGGCGGCCGCCGCGCGGCGGAGGGGGTTCGCAGCCGAAATCGCGGACCTGGACCTTTCCCGCCTGCGGGAGAGGATCACAACGGGCGTGCCCGCGATCCTGCTGGTCGACCTCGGAATGTGGGTCTGGAGCCGGCCCCATTACCTGGTGGCGTACGGCTGGACCCCGGAAGGAGTGGTTGCGCATTCCGGACGGGAGCGGGGGAAGGTGATCCCATTCCACACGCTGGATGCGCAGTGGGCGAAGATGGGGCGGCTCGCTCTCATCGTGACGCGGGGAGGGCGTTGATGGCCCGGCTGCCGTTTGCCGCCGCTTCGATCCTGCTGCTTTTCCTGGTTGCGGGGTGCTCCCGCATCCCGAAGATCATCGTCCTCGAGGACCCCCTGAGCGCCGCCGAGCACGTGGACCTGGGCGTCGCCTACGAGCGGAAGGGGGAGCCGGACCTTGCGCGGCGGGAATACGAAAAGGCCCTGCGCAAGGACGGTAAATTTTTCCAGGCCCGCGTCAACCTGGGCAACCTGTCGCTCGCAGGCAAGGATTATGGAAAAGCCCGCGAGGAGTACCTCCGGGCGCTCGAGACGAGGCCGGGAGACGCCGAGGCGACGAACAACCTCGCCTGGGCCGCCATCTTGTCGGGCGAGGGAATCGACGAGGCGCTGGCCGGCATGGAGGCGGTGGCGGCCGCCCCAGGCGGCCGCCAGCCGACGCTCCTTGACACGCTGGGAGTCCTGAGGATGCGCTCAGGCAAACCCGGGGCCGCGGAAGAGGCTTTTTCCCTCGCCGAAGAGCTTTGCGGCAAGAGCGATGCCGGTTCGAAAGAGACCGCGCAAGGCGTTGCTACCTGTCCGGACGAGGTGCGCCGGGAGATCGCCCTGCACCGGCAGGAGCTCCGGAAGCGATTTCCTTCCCTACGCTGAGCGCAGGATGTCCCAGTAGGCGCCCCGCGCCCCTTTCGCGATTGCGTCCACCAGCACCTGGTTAGCGTTGTAGTTGTAATTGCTTTGCGGCCGGGTCGGATCGAAGAAGAGGAAGCGGGCGTCGCCGCGCGTCAGGTCGTCGAGCAGGGAAAAGATGCACGGCGCGACTTCCGGCTCGAGGAAGAAGACCGGCTGCGACAGGTCCTCGCCCCCGGTAAGCCCGTCCTTCCGGTTTCCGCTCGCCACGATTCCGGCGACTTCCGTCCCGGGATAGACGCGGACCCCGACCGCGATGCCGGCGCGGTCCGCCCCGGCCTTCCTCACAAGTTCGATCGTGCGGACGATGCTCTCCCTCGTCTCGCCCGGCGAACCGAGCAGAAGGTCGAACATGACGGTGATGCCGGCTTCCCTGCACAGGCGGGCGGCGCGCAAAATCTCCTCCGGCCCGAAATCCCGCCCGAGCCTGCGCAGCATCCCCTCGTCCCCCGAGTCCACCCCGAAGTTGATCCCCACGCACCCTGCGCGGCGAATACGTTTCGCCAGTTCCCGGGAGAAGTGCCCCGGCGAGCAGTAGGCGTACCAGCGGAGTCTCCCGCCGAGACCCCGGCGGGCGATCTCGTCGCAAACCTCGATCGCGTGCGATTCCGGCACGTTGAACTCGCTGTCGCAGGTGTGGACGTTGTCGATCCCCAGCGCGAGTAGCCGTTCGAGTTCGCAGGCGACTGCCGCCGGGGGGCGAAGCCTTGCCTTTTTCCCCTTCGCAACGGGGTCGGCGCAGTAGACGCAAAGGCACGGGCAGCCGCGCTTCGTCTCGAACCCTGCCTGGCCGCCTTCACGGAAGTAGCGCGGGTTGTCCACCCACGCCCGGCTCATCGTCGGCAGGGAGGACAGGGGAGGGAAGGAGGCCGGATTCCGCACCCACTTGCCGCCACTGTACAGGACGAGGTTCGGGACGTCCTGCCAGTTTCGTTTCTCCTCCATCCGTGTCGCAAGGTCGACCAGGGCGAACTCCCCGTCCCCCCAAACGCCGATGTCGGCGCCGCACCTCTCAAGGATCTTCTCCGGCATTATGGAGAAGCCGACGCCCCCCAGCGCCACCGGCGCGCCCGAATGCTCGCGAACGGATTTGGTTATCCCCGCGTGCACTGGAAGGAAGGACTCCCGGGTGGAAAAGGAGCAGTCGTCCGTGTTGCGGATCGAGATCCCGACGAGGCCGAACTCCTTACCGGAAAAGAAACGTCCGACGGCCGTCTCCGTTTCCGCTTCCCAGCAGAGGTCGAGCACCTCCACCGAATGGCCCGCGGCGGAAAGCGCCTCGGCGATATAGTCCAGCCCGATCGGCGCGATCGGGGGCCGGATCCTGTTGGCGTTCACGAGAGCTACGCGCATATTTTCACGTCGGTTTCAGTTATCCCTGCGTGCCGGGAAGAAGCCGAAAATAGCATTGGTATACAAACGATGTTATATTATATTAATAAATCATGTCTATTTGTTTACATGATGAATCCATAATTTTACGGATTAATCCCAAACTAAATTTACCCGATTGGAGAAATATCTATAACCGCGCTGTTCTGACTTTGCCATAGGGGGGATCGCCCGATGAGAAAAGGATTTCATTCAATCTTACTGGCGGTTGCTTCGGTCGGCATCGCGGCGGTTGTATGCATCGGATTCAACTCCTGCACGGGTGACAGGGGGAGGAACCCCCCCTTGGTTCGGGTGACCATCGCCACCCCGGTCCTGCCCCAATCCAGCCTCGTATTCATCGCGTCCGGGAAAAAGTATTTCACCGATGAAGGGCTGGAAGCGACCATTCAGCCGCAGGCGCACGGTAAAATCGCTCTCGACGCGATGATCCAGGGAAAGGCGGACTTCGCGCTCTCGACGGAGTACCCCTTCATGTTCGCCGTGCAGGATGGGAAAAACATCTGCGCCGTGGCGGACACCTTGAGTTCAGTGAAGGACGAGGCGATCGTCGCGAGAAAAGACCGCGGGATCCGCGCGCCCGCCGACTTAAGGGGGAAACGAATCGGCTCGTATAAAGGCACGATGATGGAATTTTTCCTGGACGCCTTCCTGACCGTTAACGGTATACCGAAAAACGGGGTCAAGGTCGTTTACCTGGGCCCCCATGAAGGATGGGACGCCTTGAAGGCAGGAAAAGTGGACGCCGTGGCGACCTGGTCCCCGTTCGTAACCTTGTTCCAAAAAAAACTCGGTGAAAACGGCCTTGTCTTCTACGGCGAACAGTTCTACACGGAATCCTTCGTGGTGTCCGCGGACACGGAATACGTCCGTAAAAACCCGGAGACCGTGACGAAACTCGTCCGGGCCCTCGTCCGCGCGGAGAAGCACGTACGGGATGCCCCGAAGGAATCCATGCGCATCGTCGCGGAGGCCGCCAAGGTAGAGTACGGCCTGCTCGAGGAGATCTGGCCTATCTATGATTTCAGGGTGGGGCTCAGGCAGTCCCTGCTGGTCAACATGGAGAACCAGGCGAGATGGGCGATACGGACCGGGTTGATCGGTGAGAAGGAGATCCACAACCTGGCGGATCACATTTACCCGTATGGTTTGAAAGCGGTGAGGCCGGACTCCGTCACCATGAGCCATTGAGGGGTGCTCCGTGCTTATAAGGTCCAGGCTCCGGATCACGACTTTCATCTCGATCGGGACATCCGTCGTCGTCGGCGTCATCCTGGTCGTTTCCGGAATCGACCTGAACAAGAAAATAAACTCCGACCTCTTCCTCCAATCCGTCGTGAGGGAGACCGTGCAACTCCAGTCCAACACGTACGAGTACCTCATCCATCACGAACAACGGATGTACGTGCAGTGGAGAGGCAGGCACGAAAAGGTCGGCGGAATGCTGAACACCATGAATTTTATAAGCGGTGAGAACAGTGAACTCCGGGACGATATCAGAAGGAACCACGAAAGCATCGGGGCGATATTCACCTCCCTGTCCACTGCGATCAAAGAGGGCGGGCCGGCGCACCGCCACGAGCCTGACAGGGGGCTGTCGAACGAGAGGGAGGCGATCCTTGGCGGACAGCTGTTGCTGAAATCCCAGGAGATGATCTCCGGTTCCCTTCGGCTCGCCCGGGCGAACCATAAGGAGATGGTCGCCGCCCAGAAAACGACCGCCATCGTTTTCATTTTGTCGCTCGCGTTCCTGGTGATCGTCGTGACCACGGCGTCCTCAACGATCGCCAGGAGCCTCGTGAAGCCGATCGAGAAGCTCCGGGACGGGACCGGGATCGTCGGCTCCGGCAACCTGGACCACCGGATCGGCACGGACAGGGACGACGAGATCGGACAGCTTTCAAGGTCGTTCGATCAGATGGCGCGGAAGCTCAAGGCGACCACAGTCTCGCGGGACGAACTCGAAGCCGAAGTCTCCGAGCGGAGGAAGGCCGAGGAGGAGATCCGGAGGCTCAACGAGGAGCTCGAACAGCGGGTGAGGGACCGCACCGAGAAGCTGGAGGCCATCAACAAGGAGCTGGAGGCGTTCTCCCATTCGGTTTCACACGACCTGCGGGCGCCTCTCCGCCACGTCTCCGGATTCGTGGAACTGCTCAAGCGGAGCGCCTCCGGGCGCCTCGGGGAGAAGGACGTCCATTACCTCAAAATGATCTCCGATTCGACGGAAAAGATGGGAACCCTGATCGACGACCTGCTTTCATTCTCCAGGATGGGGCGTGCCGAGCTTCGGAAGACGAGCGTGGACATGGGGGCCATCGTGGCGGAGATCGTGAGGGAATTCCGGGAGGAAACCGGCGGGCGGGACATCCGGTGGCAGGTCGGGCCTCTACCCGCCGTTTACGGGGACCCGGCCATGCTCCGGCAGGCGGTCGCGAACCTCGTGTCAAACGCGGTGAAATTCACCCGCCACAAACAGGAGGCCCGCATCGAGATCGGGTGCGGCGCCCGGGACGGGAAAGAGGTCGCCTTCTTCGTCCGGGACAACGGGGTGGGCTTCGACATGAAATACGCGGACAAGCTCTTCGGGGTGTTCCAGCGCCTGCACTCCTCCGTGGAGTTCGATGGGACGGGCATCGGGCTGGCCAACGTCCGCCGGATCGTTCACCGCCACGGCGGAAATACCTGGGCCGAGGGCGCGATCGACGGCGGAGCGACATTCCACTTTTCGATTCCAAAGGACAGGGAGAGGGGATAGGACATGATCAAGGAGATCAAGCGGATCCTGCTCGTGGAGGACGACCCGAAGGACGTGGAGCTGACGATCGAGGCGCTGGCCGAAAACAACCTTGCGAACGAGGTCGTCGTCACAGGGGACGGCGAGCAGGCGCTGGATTTCCTGTATCGCCGGGGAAAGTACAGGGAGCGGAAGGGTGGCAATCCGTCCGTGGTCCTCCTGGACCTGAAACTGCCCAAGGTGAACGGATTGGAGGTGCTGCGCACGATAAAAGGGGACGGGGAGATGAAGCACGTCCCCGTGGTCGTCCTGACCTCCTCGAGAGAGGAGAGGGACCTCGTGGAATCGTACATGCTGGGGGTGAACGCGTATGTCGTGAAGCCTCTCGACTTCGACGATTTCGTTAAAGCCGTGAAGGAGCTGGGACTGTTCTGGGCGGTAATCAACGAGCCTCCCCCGGAACGTCTCCGCAAGGGGGAGTAGGGTCCGGCCCGCGAATTATCACGGGACCGGTCACAAGCAGGAGGGAATGATGGAACCCATGTTGCGTATTCTCCACCTGGAGGACGACCCGATTGACAGGGAGCTGGTCGAGACCACCCTCGCCGCCGAGGGGTTCGCCTTCGAAGTGAAGCGCGTTGAAACGCGGGAGGAATACCTCGAAGCGCTGGAAAGCGGAACATTCGACCTGATCCTTGCCGATTTCAAGCTTCCCTCCTTTGATGGCCTGACCGCCCTGGAGATCGCAAAAAAGAGATGTCCGTTGGCGCCTTTCATCATCGTTTCCGGGACACTCGGAGAGGAACCCGCGATCGAGACGCTGAAGTCCGGCGCGACCGACTACGTCCTCAAGGACAAGATGGCCCGGCTGGGGCCGGCCGTAAAAAGGGCCATGCGCGAAGTGGCCGAGCGGGAGGTTCTCGATCGATTGGAGAAGGAGCGGCGCAACACCCTTCGGCGGCTGGATCTCCAGGCACGTTACATGCCCCTCGCCAACATCTTCCTGGATAAGGATTTCCGGGTGATAGGGTGGAACCCCGCCGCGGAATCGATCTTCGGCTGGAACCATGAGGAGGCAATCGGGAAGTCCCTGTATGGTCTCGTCTTCCCTCCGGGATCAGGGTACGGGGTTGAAGAGTTGCGCAGGAATGTCCTGAAAGATACGGAAGTCATCCAGGTGCAGTGCAAAAACGTCGGGAAGGCCGGCAAAGTTACAACGTGCGATTGGTTCGTCACCACCCTTCGGGAAAAGGGCGGCGCCGAGGTCGAGTTTCTCGCGATGGCTCACGATGTCTCGGAAAAGCACATCCTTGAAAAGCAGCTCCAGGCGGCGCAGCGGATGGAATCGCTGGGTACTCTCGCCGGAGGCGTCGCGCACGATTTCAACAACATGCTGACCGGGATCCTGGGATTCACCGAAATCCTCCAGTCCCGCCTTGCCGGCGTACCCGCCGTGCTGGAGGACCTCGACGAAATACGCCAAAGCGCGGAGAAGGCCTCGATGCTGACGAAGCAGCTCCTGGCCCTCTCCCGCCGCCAGGCCGTCGAACTGACCAATATCGACCTGAATTCCGTGGTTTCCGACATGGGGAAGCTGCTCCGGAAGGTGATCGGGGAGCAGGTCGAAATCAGCGTGCGCCTTTCCGAAAACCTGCCCGTCGTCCGGGCGGACCGTGGCCAGATCGAGCAGATCCTGATGAACCTGTGCATCAACTCGCGGGACGCGATGCCGGGCGGCGGGCGCCTGATGATCGAGACCGGGGAGGCGATTTGGGGCGATGAGTGCAGAAACCGGCATCCATACGCGTCCCCCGGCCGGTACTCGATGGTTGCCGTCTCCGACACGGGAACCGGAATGGATGAGAAGGTACGCGAACGCGTGTTCGAGCCGTTCTTCACGACGAAGGCGCCGGACAAAGGGACGGGCCTCGGGCTCTCGGTGGTGTACGGGATCGTGAAGCAGCACAACGGATTCATCAACCTGTACAGCGAGCCCGGGAAGGGGACGACGTTCAAGGTTTATTTCCAGGCGGTGGACGCTTCCCCGGATAGCATGCCGGCCGTCTCACGGGATCCAGTGCGCGGCGGGACGGAGACGATCCTGGTGGCCGAGGACGAGGTCTCGATCCGTGCGCTCATCGAGCGCGTGCTCTCGGAGTACGGCTACAAAGTGCTCACGGCGTGCGACGGGGAAGAGGCCGTCGAGACGTACCGGCGGCACGAAGGGATAGCGCTTTCCATACTCGACATGGTGATGCCGAAAAAAGGCGGGACGGAGGCGTTCCGCGCGATGACGGGAAAAAAACCGGGCATGAAAGTGATCTTCATGAGCGGCTATTCCCCCGAGGCGGTGCGGGAGTCTTTTTCCCTGGAGCCCAAGGCGCCATTTCTTCCGAAACCGTTCGGCCCCCTTGCCCTCTTGAGAAAGGTGCGCGAAGTGCTGGACGGGTAATGCCGCATCAGGC
The DNA here is from genome assembly GCA_021824125.1 of Deltaproteobacteria bacterium. Taxonomy (GTDB): domain Bacteria; phylum Desulfobacterota; class Deferrimicrobia; order Deferrimicrobiales; family Deferrimicrobiaceae; genus JAKALO01. Next base: position 11,852 of record JAKALO010000008.1, read on the forward strand.
CGGGAATCACTGGCGGAGCGTTGAAACCCGCCTTTCCGTCTTGGAATCCAACAACCGGACAATGAATTTGCAGGTTGGGAGGGGCATCCACATGCCTGGACATGATCTGGAATCCGTTGCCCGGTCGCTCGTCGCACCCGGCAAGGGGATCCTTGCGGCGGATGAGAGCGCGCCGACCATCGAAAAACGGTTCAGGAGCGTAAAGGTTCCCTCCACGGAAGAGAACCGGAGAGCGTACCGGGAACTGCTGTTCACTACGGGCGGCATCGCGGAGTTCATCAGCGGGGTGATCCTGTTCGACGAGACCATCCACCAGAAAGCGTCGGACGGCGCCGCTTTCCCGGAGGTCCTTTCCCGGCAGGGAATCATCCCCGGGATCAAGGTGGACCTGGGGGCGAAATCCCTCGCGGGTTTCCCCGGTGAGAAAGTCACGGAAGGGCTGGACGGATTGCGGGAGCGGTTGGATGAATACCGGGCTCTCGGGGCGCGCTTCGCCAAGTGGAGGGCGGTCATCGCCATCGGGGACGGGATCCCGACGGCGTACTGCCTGGAGGCGAACGCCCACGCGCTCGCCCGCTACGCGGCCCTGTGCCAGGAGGCGGGGCTGGTCCCGATCGTCGAGCCGGAGGTCCTGATGGACGGGGCGCACACGATCGAGCGATGCGAGGAGGTCACGACGGCGGCGCTGGGCCTCCTGTACACTGCGCTCGCCGGGCACCGGGTGGCGCTCGAGGGGACGCTGCTCAAGCCCAACATGGTGCTTTCCGGGAAGGAGTGCTCGCGCCAGGCGGGCGTGGGCGAGATCTCCGGGGCGACGGTTCGCACCCTGCGCCGGACCGTTCCTTCCGCCGTCCCCGGCATCGTCTTCCTCTCGGGGGGGCAGACCCCGGAGCAGGCCACCGAGCGACTTGGCGCGATGAACGCCATGGGCGCCCACCCGTGGGAGCTCAGCTTCTCCTACGGCCGGGCGCTCCAGGACCCGGTGCTAAAGGCGTGGAAGGGAGAGGCTGCAAACGTTCCGGCGGCCGGGAGAGCCTTTTTCCACCGTGCCCGGTGCAACGGCGCCGCACGGCACGGGAAATACACGGAGGAGATGGAAAAGACCGGCGCCTGACCGGGGAGCGCCCCGGTCAGATCGCCACCCGGACGCGTTTCGGGTTCAGGACACGCGCGACGTCCTTCGGGTCGACGCCGACGAGGTACCCCCGCCTGCCGCCGTTGATGTAGATCTTCGGCAGGTCGAGGATCGATTCCTCCATGCAGACGGGCATCGCTTTACGCGTGCCGAATGGTGAGGTCCCGCCCACCAGGTACCCCGTGTGCCTGTGGGCGGTTTCGGGGGAGCAGGGCGTCACGGTCTTCACGCCCATCGTCCGGGCGAGTTCCTTCGTGGACACCTGCCGGTCGCCATGCATCAGCACCACGATGGGGTTCTTCGAGTCGTCCTCCATCACCAGGGTCTTGACGACGCAATGCTCGTCGACCCCCAGCTCCCGCGCGGAGACCGCCGTGCCTCCCTTCTCCTCGTAGGAATAAAGGTGATCCGTGAACTGGACACCCGCCGCGCGCAGGGCCCTGACGGCGGTCGTCACGGGCGCCTTTTCTTTCGTCATCTGAACCCTCCGCTATGGGATCAGCAGGACCTTTCCGGTGGTCTCCCGGCCGGCGAGGGCGCGGTGTGCATCAGAAGCCTCCGCGAGCGGGAACCGCGCGCCGATCCGGATTTTCAGTTCGCCGGCCGCCGCCCACCCCAACACGTCGTTCGCGCGGGAAAGTAGCTCTTCCCGCGTAGCAGTGTAGTGCCCCAGGGAAGGCCGGGTCAGGAACAGCCCCCCCTTCGCGTTGAGGACCTGCGGGTCGAACGGCGGCACGGGACCGCTTGCCTGGCCGTAGAGGGCAAGGATCCCCCGGGGGGCCAGGCAGCCGAGACTCTTTTCGAAGGTGTCGCGGCCCACCGAATCGTACACCGCCCGCACCCCTTTGCCGCCCGTCAGCCTCTTCACCTCGGACTCGAAGTCCTGCTCGGAATACAGGATCACTTCGTCCGCGCCGAATTCACGGGCGAGCGCGGCCTTCACACGCGTCGAGACGGTGCCGATCACCCGGGCCCCCAGCCGCTTCGCCATCTGCGTCAGCAGGAGGCCGACGCCGCCTGCCGCCGCGTGGACGAGACAGGTATCCCCGGCAGAAAGAGGGCAGGTGCTATGGGTGAGGTAGTGGGCGGTCATCCCCTGGAGCATCGCCGCCGCGGCCGACGGGGGGTCGAACCCCTCGGGGATCCTGACAAGGCGCCACGCGGGGACGACGGCGTATTCCGCGTAGGACCCGATCGCCCCCGCGTACGCCACCCGGTCTCCCGCGGCCACGCCGGCCGTTTCCGGCCCCGTGTCCGCGACGGTCCCGGCGCCCTCGTTCCCGGGCGTGAAGGGCAGGGGCAGGCGGTAAAGCCCCGCCCTCTGGTAGATATCGATGAAGTTGACCCCGATCGCCTCGAGCCGGACGAGCGCCTCGCCCTTCCCGGGCCTGGGGACGGGCATATCCTCCATCTCAAGTGTTTCGGGACCGCCGTGGCGATGGACCCGGATACCCTTCATGGTATGAGCACCGCGCGCAGGCGCACCTTCCCGTCGCGGAGCCTCGCCAGCGCCTCGTTGACGTCGTTCAGCGGGTGGCGTTCCACCATCGGGGCGATACCGTGATCGGCGGCGAACCGTAGCATGGCGTCCATGTCGTCCCGGGTCCCGATGAGGGATCCGCAGATGTGCTTCTGGCCCGTCATCAGCCCCGCGGGGATCAGCGAGGCCTTCTCGGCGATAGCGGCCAGGACGACCAGCGTCCCGTTGGGACCGAGCCCCGGGACGCACTGCTCGAAGAGCCTTGCCGAGATGCCGGTCAGCAGGATAAGGTCGGCGCCGCCAAGCGAGGCGAGCCGTTTCCCTACCTTCTCCTTTTCCGCGTCGATCACTTCCCGGGCGCCCAATTGCCGCGCCAGTGCGACCTTCTCCTCTCCCCGGAGGATCGCAACCACGTGCGCGCCCATGGCGGCCGCCATGCGCAATCCCATGTGACCCAGCCCGCCGATCCCGGCCACCGCGACGGTCTTGCCGGCCAGGTTTCCGGCACGGCGCAGGGGCGCGAACACGGTGACCCCCGCGCAAAGCAGGGGCCCCGCCTCCACCAGGTCCAGCCCGTCCGGTATCCGGTGGATGAATGCCGCCGGCGCCTTGACCCGCTCCGCGTACCCCCCGTTGACCGTTACGCCGGTGCTCCTCTGCGCGGCGCAGAGCATCTCGGCTCCCGCGCGGCAGGGGGGGCACTGGCCGCAGGCGAACTGCATCCAGGGGACGCCGACGCGGTCACCGGGAGAGAAACGCGTCGCTTCGCTCCCGACCTTCTCCACGATCCCGGTGACCTCGTGTCCCGGGATGATCGGCAGGGGCGTCCCCCAGTCCTTCCAGTCCCCGTCGACCAGGTGGAGGTCGCTGTGGCAGACCCCGCAGCCGCTCACGCGGATCAAAACCTCCCCCGGCCCGGGGGAAGGCGTCGGCACGTCTTTGAGCACGAGCGGTTGACCGAATGCTTCACAGACGGCGGCTTTCATCGTCGATTTCCTCCCGGTGCGGTAATAAATACCGATAAATCAGGCGCCAAATCGCTTCTTTCCCGCTCTCACTACCGCGAATATAGCCTACCGTACCTTATGATGCAGGATCTCCGGAAATATTTCCCCGGATATTAAAGAAATCAGGAAGTTATTCCGAAAGATACTTCATGATGGTTTCTCTCACGCAGATGGTTCCGGCCTGCCTTGCGATCGGGGTGGCCGCCGGCGTCGTGATGCACCGGTCAGACTATTGCCTCACGGCGACTTTCCGGGACGTGTTCCTTTTCCGGAACTGGTTCATGATTAGAATGTTGGTTCTCCTGATGGTCGCCTCCATGGGGCTTTTCGAGGTCGGGAGGCGCCTGGGCTGGTTCGCCTTCTACCCCTTTCCCCTGCTCGGGGGGGGCTCCCTTTCCGGGCTCGTGGGCGGCACGGTCTTCGGGGTGGGGATGGTGCTCGCCGGGGGGTGCGTCGTGGGCACCCTCTACAAGGCGGGCGCCGGCAGCCTAGTCAGCGTGCTCGCATTCGCCGGCCTCATCGCCGGGAGCGCCTTCTACGCGGAATTCCATCCCTCCTGGAAATCCTTCGCCGACGCGACCTCTTTCCCGAAGGGGAACGTGACGCTTCCGCAGCTTTTCGGCATCGATCCGGCCGTGATGGTCGCGGCGATCGCGATCCCCTCTGCCGTGCTGCTCTACAGGTGGGGCAGGGACGGGAAACTGGTCCGCTCCTCGCAGGCTCGTGGCTACGTCCAGCCCTGGAAGGCCGCCTTGATCCTGGCGCTGCTGGGATTCTTCTCCTGCGTGGCCGTGGGGATGCCGATCGGGATCACGACCTCCTACGCGAAGATCTCGGGGTATGTGGAATCGACGTTCTTCCAGGATCATTTCGATAGCCTCGCTTTTTTCAAGGGGATGCCACTTGACCTGGATGTCCCCTCCTCGGGGCTGGAACTTCACGGGGGGCCGGCGCCCGTCCTCGACTCGATCGCCGCGATCCAGTTTCCACTGGTCCTCGGGATCGTCCTGGGCAGCGCGTTTTCGGCGATCTCCCTGCGGGAGTGGCGGGTTCACCTCAAGATCCCTCCCGTTCAACTGGCTATGGCCCTCGCCGGCGGGATCCTTATGGCCCTGGGGTCCCGGATGTCCGCCGGCTGCAACGTCTGGCACCTCATGGGGGGGCTTCCCATTTTCGCGCTCCAGAGCTTCATGTTCCTGGCGGGCCTGATCCCCGGGACCTGGCTTGGCGGCAGGCTCCTGGTCAAACTGCTGAAGTGAGAGGGAACCCTTGAACGGAACAGGACCGTTCGACATCGCGGAGCTGGATCTGCGCGGCCACGTCTGCCCCTCGACGCTTTTGTTGTCGCTTCGCAGGATCAACGTGATGAAGGAAGAACTCCGGGCAGGGACCGCCAGGCTCGAGATCCTGACGGACAACCGCGATTCGACCGGCACTCTTTCGGATGCCGCGGGCAGCATGGGATACGGGGTCAAGGTGGAAAAGGAAAAGGGCCACTACAGGGTCATCGTGGGGAGGATAGATTAGGTGGGCGGGAACGAACCAGGAATCGCGGCCCTGAAGGAACGGCTGGCTTGCCTGGAGCTGGAGAACCGGGAACTTTCGGATCGGAACCGGGACCTCGGGGGGTATCTACGCGCGAAGACGAACCGGCTTCTTGATCTCATGCGGTGCCCGAATCTCGGCGCCGAGCGGTTCGACGACCGCACGCTCGTGGATCTCGACCCGATAGGGACCATGGCCGAATCGTTCTCCCAGGTGCTCGACCACCTTCGGGAGATGAACGATAACCTCCAGACCGAGATCGACGAGCGCAGGAAGACCGAAGAGGCGCTCCGCGAGAAGGAGGAATTGTTCCGTACCGTAACCGAGTTCGCCTCCGACTGGATTTTCTGGCGCAACAGGGGCGGGGGGATGGTCTATGTCGCCCCCGCGTGCGAATCGATTTCCGGGTACTCCCCCGAAAAATTTTACGGGGACCCGGACCTTCTTCTCAAGATCGTCCACCCCGCCGACAGGATTGCCTGGATCGCCCACTGTCGCTCCTCGAATGAAAGCAGGGAAACCGGGGAGATGGAATTCCGCATCCTCACCAAGGATGGGGAAACCAGGTGGCTCAGCCACACGTGCAGACCGGTTTTTAACGAAAAGGGCGATTACCTCGGGACCAGGGGGAGCAACCGGGACGTCACCAGGAACAAGAAACTGGAAGAGGAGGTCCTGACCGCAAGGAAACTGGAAGCGATCGGCGTCCTCGCGGGTGGGATCGCCCACGATTTCAACAACCTCTTGACGGTGATCGTGGGGAACGTATCCCTCCTTAAGCACATCATGGCGGGTAACAGCGCCGCGCACGCGAGACTCGATGAGGCGGAGAGGGCTTCCTTGAGGGCCCGCGACCTGACCCAGCGCCTGATCACGTTCGCGGGCGGGGGCGCGCCGATCCGGGAAACCATTTCGATCGTCGGCCTCGTCAAGGAGGTCTGCGAGCTCGCGGTCAGGGGCGCGAACGTCCGTTGCGAAACGTTCTTTGCCGAAGGGCTGCCGCCGGTGAACGTCGACAAGGGGCAGATCCGCCAGGTCCTGGGCAGCATCATTATCAACGCCTGCGAGGCCATGCCCGACGGCGGCGCCGTCATGATCCGGGTGACGTGCGCAAGCGGTAAGGGAAATGCCTTGTCCGGCCCCGCGGAGGAATTCGTGGAAATCACCCTGGAGGACCAGGGTGGCGGCATCGCCGAGGAGCATCTCCGGAATGTCTTCGACCCCTTCTTCACGACCAAGAAAAAGAAGAGCGGCCTGGGGCTGGCATCCGCGTACTCGATCGTCCAGCAGCACGGCGGGCAGATCACGGTGGAGTCCCGCGTCGGAAAGGGAACCGTGTTCACCGTCCGCCTCCCGTCTTCCCGGGTGGCCGCGGCTTCGGAGAGCCCGGATGCCGGGCCCGTTGCATGCGCGGAGAAAAAGAAGATACTGGTCATGGATGACGACAATATGTTGAGGGCGGTCGTCGTCGACATCCTAGATACCATAGGATTCGAGGGAGTCGCGGTGAGCGACGGCGTGGAGGCGATCGAGGCGTACCGCCGCGCGAAAGGGACAGGCGAACCTTACGCCGCCCTGATTATGGACCTGACCGTTCCCGGAGGCATGGGGGGCGCGGAAGCCATGGAGAAGATCATCGAGATCGATCCTGAGGCCAGGGGGATCGTGTCGAGCGGCTATTCCACCAACCCCGTGATGTCAGACCACGAGAGGTACGGGTTCCGGGGAGTGATCGCCAAGCCGTACCGGATCCAGGAACTCCGGGAAGTTCTCGAGAAGGTGATCCACGAAGGAAACTGAACGTTCCTGGTTTCGGTGCCGATAAGATTCGTTCGGGAAGTCGGACAGGGGGAGTTCCCCGGAGGGGTGTTTTTTGGTCGCGGTGCTTTTAGGTTCGACATTTCTCCTGTTTCTGGCGGCGTTTCTGTCGATCCGCTTCGTCCGGTTGCAACGCCTGGGGCGTCCCTGGCTCCTGGTGTCCCTCGCGCTCCTCCTGATGGGGGGGCTCCGCCTTTTCACCCTGTTCGCCGGCATCGGCGAAACCGGTACCTGGATGCTCGACCCCACCCTTGAGACGATCACGCTGGGGATTTCCGTTTTGCTTGCATCCGGCTTCGCGCTGACGGAGAGATGGTTCCTCCTTAAAGAGAGGCTCGAGGGGCGGTTCGGCCTCATAACCGAGGTGGACCGCCAGCTGATCGGCGTTCTGGAGGAGGAACGGATCCTTTCGATCGTGTGCGAGGTGCTTTCGCGTCGGAAAGGGTATCGCCTCGCGTGGATAGCCGCCGGGGAACCGGACGGCTCGGTCCGTGTCGTGAAGCACGCCGGCGAGGGGGACGGGTTCCCGGCGGGCGCCGGGATCCGGTGGGACGATTCACCCGGGGGGCGGGGTCCTACCGGCATCGCGCTCCGCACGGGGGTTCCCTGCGTGGTGAACCGTGTGGGGGAGGACCCTCGGATGGCCCCCTGGGGAAAGGTCCTTTCGGGGATCGGAATCCGGAGCGCCGCGTCCGTGCGCATCGAGCCCAACGGGCAGCATCCTTTCGCGCTGACCGTTTACGCCGACAGCCGGTCCGAGTTCGACCGCGTCGAAATGCAGTCGATCTCCGCCCTGGCCCACAGGATCGGGGTCGCCATCCAGAGCGCGAGGCGCCACGTGTTCTTCGTCTGCGCGAAAGCGGCGTACGACGACCTTCTGAAGAACCAGCGGGACGGCGTGATCCTCGTGCGCGGGGAGAAAATCGTGCGGGCCAACCCAGCCGCCGCGGCGATGCTGGGATTCCCCGAAACGGAGAACCTCTTCGGGCGTGACCCCGCGATGATCCTCGAGAATCCGGAACGGGATCCCATGCTGAGGGAGTTCCTGAGGTCCGGAGGCGACGCGGGCGGAGGGCACCTTTCCGAGGCCGGAATCGTTCGCAGTGACGGGTCGGCCTTCACCGGGGAGATCTCCATCAACTGGCTTCCCAGGGAAAGCGGGAAGGCGATGTGGACGCCCAGGCTCACGGGCCCGCTCGGGATGATCATCCTCAGGGACATCTCGGAGAAGACGCGCCTGGAAAGGCAGATCATCGAAATGCAGAAGATGGAGGCGGTGGGCACCCTCGCCGGCGGTATAGCTCACGATTTCAACAACATACTGACCGGGATCCTCGGCAACCTCGATCTTGCGCAGAATGCAATCCCGCCGGCCTCCCCTGCATGGATGCCGGTCAAGGAATCGATCCGGGCCTCGGAGCGGGCCGCCCACATGGTCCGGCAGCTCCTCGATTTTTCCAGGCGCTCGCCGTCGACGCGCAAGTCTCTCGATCTCCGTAAGGTGACCCGGGAGGTCGCGGACCTGTTCTCGCAGACCATCGACAAGCGGATCGGCGTGGAGACCGTTTCCGACGACGAAATATGGCTCGCTTCGGCCGACCCGAACCAGATGCACCAGGTGGTGATGAACCTGTGCGTGAACGCCAGGGACGCGATAATGGAGCGCCTTGAGGGGAGATCTGTCCCCGGCATCCCGGAGGGCGGTTTCCGGATCCGGCTGATCGTCCGGAACGCCAGCGTCGGGGAGGATTATTGCCGGAAGTACCCGTACGCCCGGCGGGGGGAATTCGTCGTCGTGTCTATCTCCGATAACGGGGCGGGGATGGACGAGGCGACGCGGCAGAGGATCTTCGAGCCGTTCTTTACCACGAAAAAACTGGGGAGGGGGACCGGGCTGGGTTTGTCAACCGTGTACGGGATCATAAAGCAGCACGAGGGCTGGATCAACCTGGAAAGCCGCCCCGGTGAGGGGACGACGTTTCGCACGTACCTGCCGAGGGCGGACATGGGGGCGGAGGAGGAGTCGCAGGGACCCGAGGCAACCCGTCCGAAACCGGGGAAAGAGACGATCCTCCTGGTGGACGACGAGGAGATTATCAGGTCGGTCTGCCAGCAGATCCTCGAACTCCAGGGCTATTCCGTCATAACCGCGTCCGACGGGCAGGAGGCGATCGACCTCTACCTGCGGGAACGCGAGAGGATCGACATCGTCATCCTGGACATGACGATGCCCTCCATGTCCGGGGCCGATGTCCTGACGCGGATCCGCACCCTCAACCCGCACGCCAGGGTCATACTCTCGAGCGGCTACCAGACCGGGGAGCACCACCTCGCCTCGGCGTTCCTCCCGAAGCCCTACCGGGCCGAGGACCTCGCGCGCATCGTGCGGGAAGTCCTCGACCAATAAACCCGTTACTCCTTCAATGCCGACTTGAGCGCGGCCCGCACGATGTAACCCGAAAGGTGCATGATCGTGTCCTGGAGGTCGGGGTCGATTTCCATCGAGGCGAGGCAGGGGTGATGGTGGTGCCGCAGCGCCCCGGTGTCGGGCGCCTCGGTCACCCTGGCCCCGGCGAGGATGGAGGCGACGAACTTCGCCGAGCCGCACGGCGCGTCACGCAAAACCTCGACTGACGCCACGCGGTCTCCGTCCCGCACGACGCGGAACTTCGGGCGACCGAACTTGGCCGCGAATTCGGAAAGCAGCCGGTCCGGCCCGCCGTCGAACCCGCAGAAAGGGCGGGGGAAGGCGTGCGCGACGCCCATCGCCGCGAGACGTTTCCGGACCTGGTTCTCCAGCCCCGTCGGGCAGGCGGAGCGGTCGTCCACGGGGGCAAGGACCGCCCGGGCGCCGCACGCCTTGGCGATGTCGGGGATGAGGTCGGCGGCGCCGGGCGTCTCGTGAAGGGATACGAGGAGGTCCGCCGCGGGCAGGGAGGCGGTTAGGAATTCCCCCGGGTCGTCGATTACCATCGGCAGGCGCGCCGGGAGCCTGAGGACATCCACCGCCCATTCCACCGGGCCGTTCGAGCGGACGTTCTCCGCGACCCTTTCCCCGTATCTTCCCTGGACGGAGAACAGGATTTTCACGACGGCCCCACGGAAATCAGGATCCGCGCCGCCGCTTCCGCCGCGGTCGCCGCGGGCGAACCGGCCGGCAGGTCCAGGAAGGAGCGGCCCGAGAGCTCCAACCCTGGCAGGGAAGGGTCGTGGGGGATCTCAGCAAGGAGGGGAGGCGACGACGGGGGCGGACAACCGATTCCGCCCTGCGCGGAATACGGGCGGTTCAGGAGCAGCCAGGTTCTGCCGACCGGAAGGGAAAGCTGTCCGGCCAGCTCCCGGATAGACTGCGCGGCCGACAGTCCCCTTGGCGAGGGGTCGGCGACCAGGACCAGGTGGTCGATCCGGCGGAGGTTGCGCCTGGACAGGTGCTCCATCCCTGCTTCGTTGTCAACGACAACGGCCGAATAATTCCCGGAGAGACGCAGGAGGGATCGGCGCAGGAGGTTGTTCACGTAGCAGTAGCACCCGGGCCCTTCACCGCGGCCCATCGTGACCAGGTCGACGTCCTTGCCTTCCGCGACGCGCCGCTGGACCATCGCCTCCAGGAGCGTTTCCCGCGGGGCGGACTTTTCCCGCTCCTCCAGGAGTTCCTCACGAAGCGATCCCAGCGGAGTGGGCATCGGGAATCCCAGGAGAAGGTGTAAATTGGAATTCGGGTCGGCGTCAACGGCGAGGACCGGCCGAACGCCCCCCGCGACGAGGGCGCGCGCAAGGAGGGCCGCGCAGGTGGTCTTGCCGACCCCTCCCTTACCGGCGACGGCGATCATACGCGTCATCGGGAGACCTCGTGGCGGACGCGGAGCAGGGTGGAAAGCCTTTCCGTCAGCAGGACCGCCCGTTCCGCCTCCTCCTCGGAGAGCGTGCCCAGGCCGCAGGCCGGGGTGATGAAAGCCGCGCGGGCGACCGCCCCGCGCGGGATTCCGCGCGCCTCGAATTTTACCAGGATGTCCTCCATCCGGCCGGCCAGCGATTCGGGCGTCTCGCGGCGGATCGCCTCGGGGGAGGTGGGCACGATGCCGAAGGCCAGCTTCCCTCCGCGCCCCAGGAACCTTTTCACCTCTTCGGGGTAGAGGAGGAGGGAGTCGGCGTACTCGTAGGCGTCGAAGGAGAGGTAGCGCACGCGGCTCTCGAGGACCAGGCCCCAGTCGGTGTTCGCGCAGCAGTGTATGCCGCACAGCGCGCCCGGAAGGCCGTCGAAGATCTCGTCGAGGGAGCCGATGACATCCTCGCGGCGTAGGGAGAGGATGGCGGAACCGACGGAGGCGAGGTACGGCTCGTCCAGCACGAGGATGACGTGGGGGGAGATGCGCGACAGCCGATCCACCTGCCATTGCGCGACCCGCAGGAGGTGTTTAACCAGGATGTCCCGCCCCACGGGGTCGTAGAAGAGCGGCCTCTTCTCCCGGTCGGTTACCATCAGCCCGAAGGAGACCGGGCCGGTGATCTGCCCCTTCACGGCGAGGCAGGGCGCCGGGTCGGCCGCGAGGAGTCGGTACAGTCCGGCCGCGCGTTCGGCGGGGATGGCGAAGCTGGAGGGGTCCTCCGAGAGGAACCGCTCGTAGAAGGCCTCCGACTCGGCGGCGGCCTTCTCCCCTGATTCCACGAAAAGCTTTTCCCCCTCGATGGCCGCTCCCGGGAGCCCGGCCGCGTACTGGATATACATGGTTTCAAGAAAGTCCCTGCGGGGCAGCTGCGGCCAGTACGGGACGTCGATGAAGCGTGACACCACGACGCGCACCGCCTTCTCCGTGTCGGTGTGCGGGAGGCTCCCGACTCCCGTGGCAAGAAACGGCGGGAGGTTGGCCCTGGTCACGCCGACTCCGGGGAAAGGCAGCGGCGGTAGGTCTCCTCGTCCGTGTGGGGGATGAACAGGGCGCGCTGGTAGAATTCCATGAAGTCCGGATCGCTCGACAGGTCGTGGTGGGAGGTCGCGGGCGCGAGCGCCGCCGCCTCCTCCCAGCGCTTCCTGTTGCGGAGCGCGCCTATCGCCCCGGCCAGAGAGGCGTTGCCCAGGGGGATGAACTTCCTCAACGGAAAGGGGGGGAACAGCCCGAGCGTCAGCGCGGACCGCAGGTCGAGGAAGTTTCCGAACCCGCCCGCGATGAAGACCCGCTCCACGTCCGCGCGGTAGAGTCCCACCGCGGCGAGCAGGGCGTCGGCCGCGGCGCACAGCGCCGCCTTTGTCCGGAGCACGCTCTTGAGGTCCGGCGCCGCGAGGACGATCTCCGCGCCGGCAGCGCTCTCGTCCGCCCGCGCGACGAGGTATGCCTTTCCACGCCCGGTATCGCGAAAGGGGGCGCCGGCGCGCGGGACGAACCGCCCGGCGCGGTCGACGAGCCCGGCGCGGAAGAGCTCCGCGCACAGGTCCAGGATCCCCGACCCGCAGACCCCGGCGGGTTTTCCGCCGCCGATGACGGTCCACCCGGCCGCGAGGGTTTCGCGGTCGATCCGGACCGAATCGATCGCTCCGGCGCAGGCTCGCATCCCGCACGCGACCTCGCCGCCCTCGAAAGCCGGGCCGGCCGAGGAGGAGCAGGCGATCCGGAACTCGCGGTTGCCCAGCGCGACCTCGCCGTTGGTCCCCACGTCGAACAGGAGCGAAACGGCCTCTTCCCGGTGCATGCCGGAGGCCAGAATCCCGGCCACTATGTCCCCGCCCACGAATCCCCCGATGGAGGGGAAGATCCGCCACCGCGCTGATGGGGCGGAAGCGATGCCGAGTTCCTTCCCGGACTTCGCCGGGTATTCCTTCAGCACAGGCCGGTGCGGGGGACGGCGCAACGGCGCGGGGGAGAGGCCGTAGAGGATGTGGGAGATGACGGTGTTCCCCGCGGCCGTGACCTCGACGATCTCCCCGGCCACCGGGGAAGACTCGATCAGGCCGGAGATCACCTTATCGACGCCTTGCCGGAGAAGGCGGCGCAGGAGGGTAAAGCCGTCCGGGCTCTCCTCCCCGAAAACGATCCGCGAGATCAGGTCCTCCCCGAATACCATCTGCGGGTTGTCGGAGGACGCCCGCGCGAGCACGGTCCCGTCCCGAAGGTCGATGAGGGCGCCGGCGAGGGTGCTGGTGCCCAGGTCGAGGGCAACGCCTAGGGGGCTTCCTTTCCCGGGGACCAGGTGCAGCGGGACGAAGGGCTCGTCTTCCGCCGTTTCCCTTCCCTCGATGTACGCGGAGAGCCGGGCGGGGCGGCTCCCGGGGAGGACGGTGACCGTCACTTTCCCTGAAACGGGGACGCAGCGGCAGGCAAGGCGGACGCCGGCGCGCAGCTCTTCCTGTGAAAGCGCTCCGGGATCGTCGCCGCCCTTCGTGTCCCCGGCGACGGTTACCCTGCACTTCCCGCAACGGCCTTCCCCCCCGCAGGGGGAGAGGATCGGGATGCCGGCACGCACCGCGTGCGCGAGGATCGTCTCTCCGGCCTGGAGGGGGGCGCTCGCGTCCTCCGGCAGGAACCGGAGGCAGGGAGCGTCAGCCATTGGCGGGGAGGAACGCGGCCGGCGGGAGCCGACGGAGATAGGAAGGTAGCGCGGAGGACTCCTGCGGGCCCACGAGGACGCGCCACCGGGAAAGCTCCTCGATCCTGCCCGAGAGGCGCGCCACCATACCCGGCAGTATGAGGGTCCTGTGCTCCACCTGCCCCCCGATGCCGCCGTCCAAAAGGATTTTCGCGACGCTCTCCGCGGTGAACTTCCCCGCGGCCCACGCCGTGAGCACCGACATTCCGTCGCACTCCGCGATCAGGAGGTGCGCGGGGGTACGGGACGCCTCGATGTCGCTGCGGACCGTGAAGTAGGTCAGGGAGAAATTCGTCGTTATCAGGACCGGCGAGGAGGGAGTGGCCTTCCCTATCGCGTAGATTCCGGGCTCCACCTGGATCGGCCGCTGCGGGTCGGTGAATATGTTCTGGCGCAGGGTAAGAATCGGGAGGAGTTCGGCCGGGTCGGCGGTGTCGAGCACGACGAGAGAGGCGTATTTCGGGACGAGGAGGCATGCCGCGGCGAACGGATTCGGGAACCCCCCGCCGAGGTCGAAGGCGGTGGGGTACGCGACCTCCCTGGCGCGGTGCGCGATCGCGAGGGTGCGGATGCATATCGAGTCAGCCACGGCCCGGCCCGCGTCTTCCGGCATTGGATCGGCGACGATCTCCTTCGCTCCCGCCGCCCGCGCCTTGGCCAGCGCGGCTTCCAGGGCATCGAGCCCCCTGGCCCTCGCGACGAGGGGCAGCCCCGCGGAGGCGGCAAGTTTCGCGCCGTCCTCGAGCTCTTCAGGCGGGGGGCAGAGCAGCGGGCGGGAGGCGCCGACCTCTTTCACGGCCGCGGCGAGGGCGGAAGCCGGGCCCTGCAGGAGGAGCGGCTTGCCCGCCCCGGAAAGCGCGGCGGCGGCGACTCTCGCGAACCGGGCGGGGTCCGACGAGTCGCAGCGCACCGCCGCCATGTCGACGGAGATCGTCTGGCCTACGCGCTCGAAGGAGAGCGCCGTGATCCTCCGGAGCCGTTCCACGAGCGCTTCCTCCCCGAGGGTGTCGGACACCGACGCCGCGATCGCGGTTGGGTGGTGGAAGGTCTTCTCGTGGCGGAACAGAACCACCTCGTCACCCAGGACGACCGCTCCATCGCCCGTCCCGACCGTGACCCTCGGCAGGGGGGGGGCGGAAGCGGCGCCGAGCCTCTCCTTCGCCTCGGAGGACGCGGGAGGGCACTTCTCGATGCCGGCCTTCCCCGCGGCCATCTGCATCGCGAACGCGAGGCAGGTGGGAAGCCCGCACTCCTTGCAGTTGGTCTTCGGAAGCAGCTTGTAGATCTCCAGGGCTGTCAGCGCCACGACGTCCCCCGTAACAGCGCCGCGTTACCCGGGTGGCGGCAGACCAGCAGGTCCGCCCCGGCCGCGAGGCACGCCCAGCCGGTCGCCTCTTCCCAGCGCGGGCCGCGAACGTCCGGGTCCCCCCAGGAGGGTTCGGACGCGTCGACGGCTTCACGCGCCTTCCACGCGTCCCCGAGGTGGCACAGGACGGGGCGGGCGAGCATCGCGTCGCCCGAGAGCCCTGCCAGCCGGATGCGCTCAACGATGGAGTAGGTGTATTCCAGGCCGTAGCCGAGCCCTCCCGTCAGTGGGTCGATCAGGATCCTTTCGGGGGGGACGCCGATGTCCGACAGGAGGAGGTTGATCTGCTTCGCCATGTTGATGTCGATGGGGGACCAGGAGACGACCCCGTGCCCGTACGCCAGCGCGGCGCCTCCGACGAGCCGGTAATTCTTCTCGTCCGCGTAGGAGAGGAAGACGGGGCGGGGCGCCGCCTCGGCCACGGCGGGGAACAGCTTCGCGTCGATCTCCTCGTCACCGCACCCGCCCACTATGACGGGGCAGCGGACCGCGGCGAGGACGTCCCTGGCCAATTTCGCGCCCATGGCGACCGTCTGCGAGCCGTTGTCGGGATGGCAGCCGGAGAGGGAGAGGAAGATGAAACTCGCCCCCCATTCATCCTCGCATGCCCGGGCCAGCGAGACGGGGTCCTTTTCCCTGCCCCCCAACGCGTGCGCCAGAGAAGGGGGGATCTCGCCGCTTCCCGTCCCGACCTCCATGCCGACCGCGACGGGGTTGTGCTTCTCACCTTCCGGCGCGAGGGGGAGGGCGTTCTGGCCTCCCACGATGACGGGCGTTCCCCCCTCCGCCGCCGGTAGGGTCACTTCCAGTACGCGTCCGGGAAACGCCTGTTTCGGGAACGCGACGGTCATAAAAGGGATGGCATCGACAGCGCCGGGTGCCCCACCTTCACGAGATGCTCGAGCAGCTTGTCGGGGGTTACAGCTATCGTCTCGTCCGCGATCTTGTCGATAAGGTCCGGCATCCCGATCTCGGCCGCCCTTGCCCGGAGGTCCGCCCCCAGCTGTTCCTTCATCTCCTTCGTCATCCACACGAGGCGCGGGAGCCCCCCCTCGGCTCCCAGGAACTTCCTGCTGAGAAGGTAGTGCTTCCCCACGCCCATGAAGCCGGGGGTCTGGGCTCCGCCGCCGACCGAGCCCGCGAGCGTAGAGAAACCCATCCCGCACGGCGTTTCCGCGCCGGCGAACTCCCGGTTGACCGCCATGACCCCGTTGGCCTCGGGGATCACCGCGAGGATGCATTCGAAACAACCGCAGGAGGTCATGGGAGCGTCCATGATCGAGTACAGGTTGAAGCCGGGCACCGTGTTGCGGGAGTGCTCCCGGACGAACGCGTTCACCCCGTCCCACGCTCCCTTGACGGAATTCAGCACGGCGCCCTTTTTCACGGGCTGGTTCGGCCCCGTGGGGGTTATCTCGTAGCCCGCTTTTCCGTCGAGCCAGTTTATGGCGCCGCACAGGCCGAGCCGCTCCGGCGCGACTATGCAGACGTGGTTGGGAGCGAACGACTGGCAGAGCGTGCAGGAGTAGAACTCCTCCACGGCGTCGTCGGTCAGGGTCCGCGCCCGCGCGTCGCGCTCGGCGTAGATGGTCTTCGCGTGCGCGAGCCCCGCAAGGACGTCCTCCTCGCGGGTGTGGATCGTCACGGACACCTTGTCGACGATGTTCTCGAAGTCCGCGTGGATCTTGGCGTAGAGCATCATCCCCAGGTCGGACAGCGTGAACCCCCTTGAAACGGCCTCGTCGGACACGCGGATCCAGGTGGTGTCGCGCTGGGCCACGTGCATCGTGCCTTCCCCGTAGTTGACGATGCGGTGGATCCGCCGTTCCAGGACCGACTCGAAGTCCTTCTGCATCCGGTTCCCGGCGACCGTTACGACGATGCCCAGTGGGAGCGTCCCACCTTTCGGGATCCCGGCGATGTCGGGCCCCACGACCGTGATCTCCTTGTCGCGCACTTCCGTTAGAGGGGCGCTCGTCACCAGTTCGTACGCAGTCGCGCGGCCGCCGCCGAACTCCGCGTGGGTGTCGGATTTCCTTATACGCTCCCCCTCGTACGCGGGGCCGAACGCGATGGGGATCGGGACCTTGACGATCTTGACCTTGATTCCGCGCGCCTCCATCCCCGACCGGACCATTTCCTCTCCGGCGGCGCGACGGAAAAGGAGGCCGGGGATTTCCGGAAGTTCCTGGTCCGTGAAGACGGGGAAACCTGCCTTCATCGCGCCGGCCGCCACGGCAAGAGCGATGTCGTCCAGGGGACCCAGCGCGCAGACGAAAGCCTTGACCCGGTTGGCCAGGTAGCCGTACATCGCGTCCGCCTGGCCGCGGCCCAGGCCCCCGAAGGTGAGGCCCGCCCGCACCGCGAAGTTGACGGCGTGGATGACCGCGGGAAGCGGTCCGAGGGGGAAGGTCCTGAAGTCGTCCCCGAGCTTGACCCCCGCTTTCTCCGCCTGGCCGACCAGCCCCCCCGCGAGAAAGACGAGAAGCCCGATCTCCTGGAACTGCCGGA
Source organism: Deltaproteobacteria bacterium (assembly GCA_021824125.1). GTDB lineage: Bacteria > Desulfobacterota > Deferrimicrobia > Deferrimicrobiales > Deferrimicrobiaceae > JAKALO01. The sequence continues at coordinate 29,293 of JAKALO010000008.1, forward strand.
TCATGGCGGCGGCCGCCGCGGGATCGTCGGCTTTGCCGACCGCCACCGCTACGCCCGGCACCGAGCCGTCGACCATGAAGATGCCCAGCTTGCGCAGGATCGAATCGGGGATGAACCCCGTGGAAGGTGGCGGGAAAGGGTTGCCGCCCTTGTGGGAAAGGGCTCCCAGCACCTCGGCGGCCAGAAGCGTCGCCGCCCCCGCGTCGAGCGCGTTGGCGAGCGTGGGCGGTTTCCGGATGAGCCCTTCCGCCAGCGATAGGACCGGCTCCGCGTCGGCGAGGGCACGGACCTTCATGTCCGTCAGGCCGAAAACGACCGGAAGCTCGTACGCGGTTTCGGGGTAGCCGAGCGGTGCGTCACCGCCGCGCCGCCCCAGGTTGTAGTCCAGGGACGACCGCGCCAGGGAGAGCACGCTTCCAGCCCCCCGCATGCATGAGTCGAAAAAGTGTCCCGTCATATAGGCTCTTTACTGCATCAGCGCCGCGTTCCGGTTCGACAGCTCGATGGAGGTGCCGGTTCCCCGGACCGCGACTGGAAGATCCCATACTATCTGCCGGTTCCGGTAGAGCATCCGGGCGTACAGGAAGTAGAGGCCGTTGCCCAGGGTGATCTCCGCCGACCCGTCGTCCCCGAGCGGGATGTTTTCGATCCGGATACCCTTGAGAGACTCATCTATCACCGAAGAGGTCCGGATGTCGTTCTCCTTGCCGATGACGAGGTTGGTCACCAGGTCGTAGTATAGGCTCTTGTATAGCAGTTCGTACCGCTCCACTATGGAGGAAAGCAGCACGATCTCCTCCTTGGGCATCTTCGAGACGACCCCCCAGCCTTTATTCGTGAAACGGTCCGTCGGCGGCAGGTGGAGGTATTCGCGCATCGCGTCGGAGATGTTCCCTATACGTTCGACCGTCCCTTCGTGGGCCCGTTCGGAGGGCGTCTTCCCGTCCGGGAACGTGAACTCCTTGGGGTCGATGTTGAGAAGATAGAGGCGGGTGTTCTTGCCGACGACGAAGCCTTCCGTGCCGAGATAGAAGCCCACCTTCACCCGGAGCTTTCCCTCCGTCAGGGGGGAGGGGACCCCCGGCGCAGAAGTCAGGATTTCGAGGATGTTGCCCCGGCGCGTCCATTTCACCTTGGTGTGGGTGTAGTTCTCGAGGATCCAGGCGGGGACGAAGACCTCGTCCTTTACTGCGATCGCCTTGGCGTCGAGCGGTATGCCGTCCACGATGATCGGGATGTCCGCCTGCGCAAGCGCCGTCGAGCCGAAAGCGAGGAGAATAAGAGCGGCCAGGAAAAAGATTCGGCAAGGGGGACGTTTCATAGCTGCCTCCGGGTGGCGATCACCTGTCGAACGATAAGGATACCCGACCAATGATACTTCCATACCGGTCGTTGCGGAAGGGTCTAATAATTCCGATTGTGCTATTGTTAAATTTTTAACGAAGGCGGACGGAATCGGAAAGGGTTTCCGGGGATGAAACGAAGGATCCTGCTCCTCCTGGCCCACCCCGACGACGAGACGTTCGGCCCGGGGGGCACCATAGCGAAATATTCCGGCGAGGGAGCGGACGTCTACCTCGCGACGGCGACGAAGGGGCAGGCCGGGATGGTGGGGGAGCCGCCGGTCACCGACCGCGAGCACCTTGGGGATGTACGCGCGGCGGAACTCCTCTGCGCGGCGGGCATTCTCGGCATCCGCGAGGTGGTTTTCCTCGGGTTCGTGGACGGCCGGCTCGTCGACACCCCCCGGGAAAAGCTTGTGGAGAAGTCGGTGGAGCAGATCCGCCGGATTCGCCCCCACGTGATCATAGGCTTCGGCCCTGGCGGGATCTCCCGGCATCCGGACCATGTGACGATGTGCGAGGTTGCGCTCGATGCGTTCGACGCGTCGGCGGATCCTTCCCGCTTCCCCGGCCAGCTGGTCGGCGGGATCACCCCGTGGGCGCCGTACAAGCTCTATCAATACGAGATTGCGCAGGAGGTCCTCGCGGCGTGGAACGTCCCGCTGGAGGGTGTCCCGCGCGGGAAGATCACAACGGTCATCGACACGTCGGCCTGCATCGACAGGAAGGTCGCCGCTTTCTTCTGCCACAAGACCCAGTCGAAGGACTACACGCGTATACTCGCACGGGAGGGATACAGGGAATTCGCGCGCCGTGAGACCTACGTGCTTGCGAGGACACTGCTTCCCGTCGGCGAGCTCCCTGAGCGCGACCTGTTCGACGGAATACCTGAAGGGGAGGCGGAACGCGAATGAGGGTGGGAATATTCGGAAACACCGGTGTCGGTAAAAGCACCCTCTTCCGCGCCCTGTCCGGCGCGGGGGAGACCGGCGCGAAGGGGCTTTCCGCCGGGGTCTGCACGATCCGCGTCCCCGACGACCGGGTGGACCGCCTGTCCGGAGTCTACCATCCGAAGAAAACGACCTACGTCTCGCTGACCTTCGAGGACGTCGACACGAAGGAGGGGGAGCTGCTCCCGCCGGACGCACTGGCGAAAATAAAGGGAGTCGAGGTCCTTGCCATCGTCCTTCGCGGATTCTCCGACGACTTCCACCCGGCGCCCGCCGGCGGGCTGGATCCGGTCAGGGAATTTCGTGGGATCGAGTCCGGGCTGACGCTTTCCGATTACCTCATCGCGCAGAAGAGAATCGAGCGTATGACCAAGGAGGCGAGGCGCGACGCGGAATGGACCACCCTGCAGAAGGCGGTTTCCTCCCTGGAGAGAGAGGTTCCCCTGCGCCGGGTCGGCTTCACGGGGGAGGAGGCGCGCATCCTTTCGGGATTCCGGTTCGTCAGCCGGACGCCGCTGCTCCTCGTTCTTAACGTGGGGGAAAAAGATCTGGACGCCGAAGCGTATCCCGAGCTGGACGCCCTGGCAACCGACCGGGGAATCCCCCTCATCCGCCTTTCGGCGAAGGTCGAGGAGGAAATTTCACAGCTCTCCACCGCCGAGCAGGCCGATTTCCTTCGGGAGATGGGGATTTCCCGAAGCGCGAGGGACAAGTTCGTCCGAGGGGCCTTCGACGCCATGGATTATATCTGCTTCATGACGGTGGGCGATGACGAGGTCCGGGCCTGGAACATCCAGCGTGGAACGAATGCGCTGGCGGCGGCCGGAAAAATACACTCCGACCTTGAAAAGGGTTTTATAAGGGCTGAAGTTATCGAATGTGAAGATTTTTTACGTTGTGGGTCGATGGCGAAAGCGAAAAGCGAGGGGAAACTCCGCCTGGAGGGAAAGGAATACGTCGTCCGGGACGGCGATATCTTCCACGTCCGGTTTAACGTGTAAATCCCTCCGGGGTAACGGGGGGGAAAAAAAACAGTAAAGATTTCTCCCGGTTCTCCGATGAGTAATACGATGCATGCGACGGGCGCGGGGAGCGCGGGCAATGACGTTTTGCTGAAGGCGGGCGCCGGCAGGAGGATTCTCGTTGTCGACGACGAGGAGTTCATCCGCGCGCTAGTACGGGAACGACTTGAAATAGCGGGGTATTCCGTGGAGGAGGCCTGCAACGGCAAGGACGCCTTGTCCAGGCTATCCGCCGGCAAATTCCAGGTTCTCCTCACGGACATCCGGATGCCGGAGATGGACGGGATCGCGTTTCTCCGGGAGGCGACCAGGTTATATTCGGATGTCGCCGGCATCGTGATGTCGGCCCACGCCGAGCTCGACACCGCCGTTTCCGCCTTGAAGATCGGCGCGTGCGACTACATCACCAAGCCGTTCAACTTCGACGTCCTGCTCATCACGATCGAAAACGCGATCAGGAAAAAGGCCATCGAAAGGGAGCTCGAGGACTACCGGCAGAACCTGGAGTTGAAGGTCAAGGAGCAGACGGACCTCATCAACCAGGTGTACGTCCGCTCGATCGACGCGCTGATCAAGGCGCTGGAGGCAAAGGATTACTACACACGCGGCCATTCACAGCGGGTGACGATGTACTCCGTGGCGATAGGGAAGGCGATGGGCCTTCCCGGGGAGCGGGTCGACCTTCTCAGGCAGGCCTCGGTCCTGCACGACCTTGGGAAGATCGGCGTCCGGGAGGAGATCCTCAACAAGCCGGGACGGCTGACGGAAGAGGAGTTCAAGGAGATAACCCTGCACCCCGGGGTGGCCGTCAACATCCTCGAACCGATCCCGTACTTCAAGCCCCTGCTTCCGGCGATCCTGCACCACCACGAGCGGTTCGACGGCAAGGGCTACCCGGACCGGCTCGCGGGCGAGGACATCCCCCTGGAATCCCGCATCATGGCGATCGCGGACACCTTCGACGCCATGACCTCCACCCGCGCATACCGAAAGGCGCTTTCGCTGGAGGCCGCCAACGCGGAGATCGTCAAGTGTTCGGGGACGCAGTTCGACCCGGACATCGTGCCCGTCTTCATGGCGGTTCAGGGGAGGATCGAAATCCTGGTCGAGATGACCGACCTGATCATGCCGGAAGGGAACGTGGACGCGATCTTCGCCCACCCGGCCTGATGCCCTACCTTGCGGAAGGGGAAAGGAAGGAGCTGCTGGCGATAGCCCGCCGCGCGGCGGTCTCCTGGGTCAGGAAAGGGAAGGTCCCGCAGGAAAACCCTCCTCCCGGAAATCTTGTCGCGCCCGGCGCGGCGTTCGTGACCCTCACCCGCAAGGGGCGGCTTCGCGGGTGCATCGGGTACACCGAGGCGTCGGTCTCCCTCTTCAAGACGGTCCAGGAGTGCGCCGTCGCCGCGGCCACGGAGGACCCCCGGTTCCCCCCCGTTGGGCCTGCGGAGGTTGACGCCATCCGGATCGAGATCTCGGTCCTGACCCCGCTGGCGCAGATCAGGCCCGTGGAGGTGGAAGTCGGCGTCCACGGCCTCCTGGTCAGGAAAGGCGGCCGGCGGGGCCTGCTGTTGCCGCAGGTGGCCGTCGAGCACGGCTGGGACCGCGAGGCGTTTCTTTCCGCGGTTTGCGAGAAGGCGGGTCTCCCGCGGGACGCGTGGCGGAGCGGCGCGGAACTGTATTCCTTTACCGCCGAGGTGTTCGGGGAGTAGGTTTATCCTTCAGCTTCGCCTTGAGCACTTTGCCCTGGCTGTTCCTCGGCAGGCGGGGGACGAATTCGACCGAGACGGGTACCTTGAAGGGGGCCATGTTCTCCCGGCAGTGCGAAAGGATGGTTTCCTCGTCGGTGTCGGCCCCTTCCTTCCGTTCGATCACGGCGACGGGTACCTCCCCGAAGACGTAGTCCGGCCGCCCTATGACCGCCGCTTCCTTCACCGCCGGATGCTCCGCGAGGACGTCCTCTATCTCCCTCGGGCAGATAGGGATCCCACCGACGATCAGCGTGTCCCGCTTCCTGTCCACGATGTAGATGTAGCCGTCCTCGTCGACGGAGGCGATGTCCCCCGTGTAAAGCCATCCGTTCCTCATGACCTCGGCGGTCGACGCCGGGTCGCGGAAGTACCCCTCGAAGATGTTCGGGCCGCGCGCGACGATCTCGCCCACCTGGTTGGGTGCGATCTCCGCCCCACCCTCGGTCACGACCCGCACTTCCACGCCGATCGCCTCCTTGCCGACCGACATCAGCTTTCTCATGTAAGGGGCGCTCTCCTCGAGGGAGTGGTCCTCGGCTTGCAGGAAGGTCAGCACGCCCGACGATTCGACGTGGCCGTACGACTGGACCATATCGCACCGGAAAAACCGGATCGCCCGTTTCTGCAGTTCGACCGGGATCGACGCCCCCCCGTAAAGGACCGTCCGGAGCGTGGCGAGGTTGTACCGGCCGGCGGTGGGCAGATCCAGGATCCGCGCCATCATCGTGGGGGTCAGCAGGAGGTGGGTGATCTTCCGCCGCTCGATGGCCTGGAGGACCTCCTCGGGGTCGAACTCGCGCAGCAGCACGACCGTCCCCCCGAGGTACTGGAACCGGAGAAGGCGCCCCGTACCCGCCATGAACGGCATGGGCATGCAGGACAGGGTTACGTCGTTGCGGGACAGGCCGAGCTCCATCGCCGCGGATGCGGATGCGGCCAGCAGGTTCCTGTGGGAGAGCATCGCGCCCCTGCGGCTCCCGTAGATCCCGCTCGTGTAAACCTGGATGGCGATGTCGGTTTCCGTCGTCGTCGCGGCGTCGACGGGAAATCCGGGGGACCCCTCTCCGTTTCTGTCGAGTGCGTCGTAGCCCGGTACCTCCTGGTCGACGCAGGCGAACCGTGCGGCGGAGGGGAGCCCGGGCCTGATCCGGTCGATCATGTCCCTGAATTCCGCGGCGAACAGCAGGACGGATGCCTCGGCATGCGCGAGGATCGCCTCGATCTCCCGCCGGACCAGGAGGTCGTTCAGAGGCACCAGCACGGCGCCGATCCCCGTGACCGCGTAGAACAACTCGACGTAAAGGGGAGGTGTGCGCGTCAGGAGGGCCACGCGGTCGCCCTTCGCCACGCCGAGCTTGCGCAGGGCGGATGCCGCCACGGACACGCGCGCCGACAGGTCCCGGTAGGTGATGGTTTCCCTGCCCATGGCCAGGGCGACGCGGTCCGGGCAGATTCGGGCGTTCCGGGTCAAAACGTCGTGGATGAGCAAGGCGCTGACCTCCGGAAATCTGTATCGTGGCGGGAATCCAGATTATACTAATTCCGATGCGTCCGCAAAGGGTGAAAGGAGCGGTATTGGCTCCGGAAAATCCCGACGTCTACCCGATCCTCCACAAGGGCAAGGTCTACAATATCATCACCGCCTTCGACATGACGTTCGCCGAGGTGCACGCCATGCTGGACTGGCTGGAGGAGCGCGGCGCATTCCTGGCGACTCCCGATGACGAGTTCATGGGGCCGGGAAAGCTGTTCACCTGCGAACTTCCGGACGCCACGTTCGAGATCGACGTCCATGGGTTCGAGGTGATCGTCTGCCGCAGGAGCGGCTAGAGCCCGGAAGGCGCGGGATGCGCCGGGGAAACCAGTTGTATTGACCGACCGGGATTACATAGAATAGCAACTTGTACCTAAAACGGGTCCGTATGATCCCAATGCATGGGAGGGGATTCATGGCCACGATTTTATCGCCCAGCGAAAGCTACAGCATCACCGTTCGTGTGGAGATCCAGAACAAGCCTGGAATGCTCGGGAAAGTCACGACGGCGATCGGAGAGGTCGGCGGCGACATCGGCGCCGTGGATCTGAGCGGCCACGGAAAGGGGACGGTAACCCGGGACATCACGGTACGTGCCAGGGGTATCGACCACGCGCAGGAGATCATCGGAGCCGTCCGGCAGGTCCAGGGGGTGAAGATCGTCAACGTTTCCGACCGGACCTTCCTCAAGCACCTGGGCGGGAAGATCGAGATCTCCAACAAGATCCCCGTCAAGACGCGGAACGACCTCTCGATGGCGTACACGCCCGGGGTGGCCCGGGTCTGCATGGCGATCTCGAAGGACGTGAAGAAATCGTTCACCCTGACGATCCGGAAGAACACGGTCGCCGTCGTTTCCGACGGCACGGCGGTCCTGGGCCTTGGGGACATCGGCCCCGAGGCGGCTATGCCTGTGATGGAAGGCAAGGCGATGCTGTTCAAGGAGTTCGCGGGGATCGACGCATGGCCGATCTGCCTGGCCACGAAGGACACCGAGGAGATCATCAGGATCGTGAAGGCCCTTGCCCCGACGTTCGGCGGGATCAACCTGGAGGACATCTCGGCGCCGCGGTGCTTCGAGATCGAGGAGCGGCTCAAGGCGGAGATGGACATCCCGGTGTTCCACGACGACCAGCACGGGACGGCGGTGGTTGTCCTGGCCGCGCTCCTGAACTCGCTGAAGATCGTGAAGAAGCGGATCGAGGACATGAAGATAGTGGTGGCGGGGGTCGGGGCCTCGGGGGTCGCCTGCAGCAAGATCATAATGAACGCGGGCGCGCGCAACATCATCGGGGTGGACCGCGTGGGCGCGATCTACAAGGGGCGCAAGCAGCACATGAACTTCATGAAGGACTGGTACGCGGAGCACACCAATCCTTTCAACGAAAAGGGGAAGATCACGGACGTCATCGCCGGCGCGGACATGTTCCTGGGCCTTGCGGGCCCCGGGCTCATCACGGTTGACGACCTGAAGAAGATGGCGAAGGACCCGATCGTCTTCGCGATGGCGAATCCCGATCCGGAGATCATGCCGGAGGATGCGGCCCCGTGCGTGCGCATCATGGCGACGGGCCGGTCGGACTACCCGAACCAGATCAACAACGTGCTCTGCTTCCCGGGGATCTTCCGGGGCGCGCTGGACTCCCGCGCGGTGACGATCAACGAGGAGATGAAGCTGGCGGCGGCGTACGCGGTCGCCTCGTGCGTCGCGAAGGAGGAACTTTCGGAGGAGTACATCATCCCGTCGGTCTTCAACCGGAAGGTGGCTCCGGCGGTTGCGCGCGAGGTGTCACGCGCGGCGCACCGGACAAAGGTCGCGAAGCGGACTTCCAGGAGTTTCTCGGAGATCAACCTGGAATAGGGAAGGGGCTATGATCAACCCGCACATATTCCGCGAATACGACGTCCGCGGGGTCGTGGGGACGGACCTCACCCCGGACACGGTGGTGTCGCTGGGAAAGGGTTTCGGCACCTACGCTGTCCGGAAAGGCGTCAAGTCGGTCACCTTGGGCAGGGACTGCCGCCTCTCTTCCCCCGGTTTCCGGGACGCCATGGCCGAAGGGCTCTCCTCGACGGGCATTTCCGTCGTGGACGTTGGGATCTGCCCTTCGCCGCTCCTCTATTTCTCCATCATCCAGTTCGGCATGGACGGCGGCGTTATGGTCACGGGGAGCCACAACCCGCCCGAGTTCAACGGCTTCAAGCTGTGCGTGGGGCCTTCCCCGCTCTACGGCGAGAAGATCCAGGAGGTCCGGCGGATCATCGAGCGGGGGGAATTCGAGAAGGGCGCCGGCAAGGTGACGGAGCGGACCGTCATCCCCGAGTACCAGCGCTACGTGAAATCGATCCTCTCCCTTCCCAGGAAGATCAAGGCCGTCGTAGACGCGGGGAACGGCACGGCTTCGGAGGTCGCCCCCGCTCTTTTCCGGGATCTCGGCGTAGAGGTCGTCGAATTGTTCTGCGAAATGGACGGACGGTTCCCCAATCACCACCCCGATCCGACCGTCCCGGAGAACCTCCGTTTCCTCATCCGGGCCGTCCGGGAGCACGGGGCGGACGTGGGGGTCGCTTACGACGGAGACGCCGACCGCATCGGGGCGGTCGACGAGAAGGGGAACGTCATATTCGGAGACTACCTGCTGGTGCTCTTCGCGCGGGAGATCCTGTCCCGGAAGCACGGGGCCACGATCATCTCGGAGGTCAAGGCCTCCCAGAACCTGTACGACGACATCGCCCGCCACGGCGGAAGGCCGATCATGTGGAAGGCCGGGCACTCGCTCATCAAGCAGAAGATGAAGGAGGAGGCCGCGGAGGTGGCGGGGGAGATGAGCGGCCACATCTTCTTCTCCGACCGGTACCTGGGTTTCGACGACGCGATCTACGCGTCGCTGCGGCTGTTCGAGATACTTGCGAAGTCCGACCGGCCGCTGAGCGACATGCTCTCGGACCTCCCCCCCGTCGTCGCGACGCCCGAGATCCGGGTCGAGTGCCCCGACGACCTGAAGTTCCAGGTCGTGGAGCGGGTGGCCGCCATCGTCCGGCCGCAGGCGCGCGAGGTGATAGACGTGGACGGGGTCCGGGCCCTCTTCGACGGGGGGTGGGGGCTGGTGCGCGCCTCGAACACGCAGCCGGTGCTCGTGCTACGGTTCGAGGGGAAGGACGAGGCCGCCGTCCGGAATATCCGCGCCGTTATGGAAGGGGCGGTGGCCGCAGCCCGGTCCGGGGCATGACGGCAGGGGCCTCGTGACTCTCCTCAATGCGATCGTTCTCGGGATTCTGCAGGGGGCGACCGAGTTCCTCCCCGTAAGCAGCTCGGGGCACCTCTTCATCGCCCAGCGGCTCCTGGGCCTTCGGGAACCCGAGCTCGCCTTCGACCTCCTCCTGCACCTCGGCACGCTCTTCGCCGTCCTGGTCTTCCTGCGGAAGGAAATCCTCGAGATCCTCGGGTCGCTCTTCCGGCGGGAGAGGTCATACGGGGGGGAGAACTGGGGGAGGAGGGAAATCCTGCTGCTGGTCCTCTCCACGGTCCCCACCGGCCTTATCGGCCTCGCGTTCCACGACTCGGTGGAAACCGGGCTTTCCGTCTGGGGAGTCGGGGCGCGCTACCTCCTGCTCACCTGCTTCCTGCTGATGAGCAACCTGAGGTTCCGCCACAAGTTCGATCCCGACCGCATCGCGGCCTGGGAGGCCGTCGCCATCGGCATCATGCAAGGGCTGGCCGTCTTCCCCGGGCTCTCCCGGTCCGGGTCTACGATCACGCTGGCGCTCGTTCTCGGGATAGCGCCCGCGCGCGGCGTGAAGTACTCCTTCCTGATCTCCCTTCCCGCCATCCTTGGAGCGGCCGCGGTGAGCATACCGAGGGGGGTGTCGGTCCTGCCGGGGGTTTTCCCCTCCGCCGCGGGGTTCCTCTTCGCGCTCGTGGTGGGGTACCTGTCCATCCTTGCCGTGGAGAGACTGGTCACGCGGGGGAAGTTCATCCGCTTCGCCCCTTACACATTCCTCCTGGCGATGCTCTGTTTCTTCCTGCAGTGGAAGGGCTGACCCGCCTATTTCCCGATCAGGACGACCGTGCTCCTTGGGTTCACGATGTAGCATTCAGGGGGATCCAGCGGGACCTCGTCGCCTTCGCTGCGGAAATCTTCCCCGCTGTCCAGGCTGGTGTCGATCACGCGGCGCCATCGTTTTCCGGGGTCGAGAGGCGGAATCCGGACCGCCTGGGGGAGGAAATCGGCGTTCAGGATCACGAAGAGGAGGTATTCCCCGGCGTCCGAGGGCTCCTCGCCGCCGTCGAGCATATAGGAGAGGGTGCGAAGCTCCGGGTCGTCCCACGCGGGCCTGTCAAGCTCCTTCCCGAACCACTGGATGTCCGGGATGCGGTCGCCGTCCATGTCGATCCCGGAGAAGAACTTCCTGCGCTGCAGGATCGGGTACCGCTTCGTGAAGGCGATGGTCTTCCGGAAAAAAACGAGGACGTCCGCGTTCGCCTCCACGCCCTTCCAGTCGAACCAGCTGATCCCGTTGTCCTGGCAATACGCGTTGTTGTTGCCTCCCTGCGTCCGCAGGAACTCGTCGCCTCCCAGGATCATAGGAGTGCCGGAGGCGAAGAGGAGGCAGCATGCGTGGTTTTTCACGAGCTGTCTCCGGATCCGGAGAATCCACGGATCCGTGGTTTCCCCTTCGGCGCCGCAGTTCCACGAGTTGTTTTCGTTTGACCCGTCGTTGTTGCCCTCGAGGTTGTCTTCGTTGTGGTTGCCGTTTTACGAGCCGAGGTGGGACAGGGTGAAGCTGTCGTGGCACGTGACGAAGTAGACGCTGCCGAAGGAAGACCTGCCGTCGACCCCGTACATGTCCGCCGAGCCGGTCAGCCGCCA
>JAKALO010000009.1 GCA_021824125.1 Deltaproteobacteria bacterium
GCTACAATTGACGGACCTCCGACGCGGCGATCACAGGCCGGTGTTCTTATGACAGAAGCCATCTCTCCGGACGTGGTCGTCTACCTCTGCACCAACTGTATTCCGCAGGGGGCGAATTTGCCGCGTCAATGGGATCAGGACGGCTCCCGGATCGTCGTGCGGGAAGTCCCTTGCAGCGGCAAGACGGATGGGCAGTATCTGCTGCATGCGATGGAAGGCGGGGCCCGGGGTCTTTGCGTGGTGACGTGTCCAAGGGGTGACTGTCATTTTTCTCAAGGCAATTACCGGGCGGAGATCCGCGTCCGCACGGTCCGGCGACTGCTGGCCGAAATCGGACTTCCGCCGGAACGGGCCCAGCTGGTGCACTTCTCCCAGGTCGATCCGCCCCGGCAATTGGAACAGCTCGTCCGAAGCACGGTCGAGCGCATCTGTGCCTTGGGGGAAAACCCACTTCGAGCGGCAAGGTAGAAACGCATGAGCCCACAGGCAACCGGCTTACAGGAACGAATTGCATCCGGAAAAACGATTCTGCTGGCGGAGGTCCACCCACCGAGAGGCGGGGATCCGGCGCCGTTGCGGGAGGCCGCACGACTGTACGCCGGGAAGGTTCACGCCGTGGGCGTCAGCGACAACCGGGACCGGGTCGCCATGTCGGCGCTGGCGGCGGCCTCCCTGTTGAAGGCCGAGGGCCTGGAGCCGATTCTCCACGTGACCACGCGGGACCGGAACCGCATCGCCCTTGTGTCCGAGGCGCTGGGCGCGCAGGCCTTGGGGATCCGCAACCTCCTTTGCACCAGCGGCAACCACCAGACGCTGGGCAACTTCCGGGCTGCAAGGAACGTCTACGACATCGACGCCGTGCAGCTGCTGCAGACATACGCTAACCTTGCGACCGATGGGGGCCTTTTGGGCGAAAACGGATTGGAGGGAGCCGGACCGTTCTGCCTGGGCGCCGTGGCGTCCCCGGATGCCGATCCGCCCGCCCTGCAATGGCTGCGGCTCGACAAGAAGACGCGGGCCGGGGCGAAATTCCTGGTCACGCAGCCGGTCTACGACCTGGAGCGTTTCGAAACGTGGTGGAGAGAAGTCGTTTCGCGCGGCCTTCACGAGCGGGCCGCCATCCTGGCGGGAATCCATCCGCTATCCGACAGCCACTTCGCGCATGCGGGGCCGCGCGCGCAGCAGGCGATTCCCGACCCGCTGGCGGCCCGGCTGGCGTCCCTGACCGATCCGGGCGCCTGGCGCGACGCCGCCATCCGGATCGCGCTGGAAACCATCCACCGGCTGTCGAATCTCCGCGGAATTCGGGGGTTTTGCATCTCCGCCGACGGCGACCACGATGCCGCCCTGCAGATCATCGATGAATCCGGGTTGGCGAGCGACTGATCGTGCCCCCCAAGTATGTCATACACCACACGACGGCCAAGCCTCGGTTCCGCCCCGTAGGCAAGCTGGGAATCGTCGACTGGAGAGAAGACTGCTCCAGTTGCCACAACTGCGTGAAGCGGGGCTGCGTATACCGGTTGTATCGCGACGAGGCCGACACCCTGCGCGACGAGGTGGGCTACCTGGACTACATCTACCAGTGCAAAGGCTGCCTGAACTGCGTCCAGAACTGCACGAAAAACATCCTCACCCGGGTGGTCAACCCCGAGTACCGCCGGCTGGGCGACAGCCATTACACGCCGGACCTAATACTGTCCACGTGGTATCAGGCGGAGACGGGGAAAATCCCGGTTTCGGGATCTGGATACGGCGGTCCGTTCAGCGGTCCCGGCTTCGATTCGATGTGGACGGACATGTCCGAGATCGTGCGGCCCACACGCGACGGGATTCACGGTCGAGAGTATATCAGCACCAGCGTGGACATCGGCCGCAAGCTTCCGCACCTGGCGTTTGCGGAGGGGCGGTTGAAGGTCGATCCGCCGCCGCTCATGGAAACGCCTCTGCCCGTGATCTTCGATCAAATTCCCCGTCACTGGAATCGCGGGGAGGTGGTAACAGCCGTCACGACCGCGGCGGCGGAGATCGGCACGCTGACCGTCCTTTGCGAGGCGGACTTCCGTGAGACCGAGGCCTCCATTCGCGGCCACGGGATCCCTCTGCTTGCGACTCCGGGTGCATCGGCGACGCAGCCGGGCGGGTCGGCGCCGCTCGTGATGGTCCCGGACGGCCCCGACGTGATGGCGGCGCAGGCGGTGCTGAAAGCGGACCACCCGGCCAGGATCGTGGCGATCCGAATTCCGGCCGCCCCGAGCGTAGCCGGACGCGTGGCGGACCTGGTCCGGGAGGGGGCTGATGTGATCCACCTGGCCTTCGACAGCCACGGGCGGGAACGGGATTCGGCCCAGCCACGCCATATGCGCGACGTTTTGCGGGACACGCACACCACGCTCGTCAGGCAGGGCAACCGGGACGAGGTGACTCTGATCGCCTCGGGCGGGATCGCCGCCGCGGAGCACGTGGCCAAAGCCATCATCTGCGGCGCCGACCTGGTGGCGATCGACGTCCCCCTTATGCTGGCCCTGGAGTGCCGGCTCTGCGGGGAGTGCGAACGCGGGCAGCTCTGCCCGATCGCCCTGGAGGAGATCGACGCGGAGTTCGGCGTCCGGCGCATCGTGAACCTGATGTCCGCCTGGCATTCCCAGCTGCTCGAAATGCTGGGCGCGATGGGGATCCGCGAGGTCCGCCGCCTGCGCGGCGAGACCGGCCGCTGCATGTTCTTCGAAGACCTCGAGCGCGATACCTTCGGCCGTTTATTCGGAAAGCGGAAGAGCTGACGCATGAGCACCATGCCATCAGGATTCCAGCGAGCCGAACCCCAAACCCCGGGCGCCTTCCTGTCGCGGCCCGAATATGCCGAGGTGAGCCGCGAGGTGCGGCCGGCGCCGCCCCGCTACCGCAACGAGATCGGAAAGTACAGCGTTCACCGCGCGTCCCATTGCGCGTCATGCGGCCGGTGCGTGGAAACCTGCCGGTTCGGCGTCTACGTTCGTCCCGATGGTTATCTTCACGTCATGCGGCCGTTCGACTACCGGTGCATAGGCTTCGGCTGCAAGGACACGGGAAGCTACTGCATCGACGCCTGCCCCAATGGCGCGCTGAAGCTCTCCGTAAATCCGGCAGCCGAGACGATGGGCGACCACCGCTGGACGCCGGATCTTCTCATGAGCACCTGGGCGATGGCCGAAACCGGCCGGCCGCCCGGAAAACACCTGGAATGCGAAGTGGGGGGCTCGGGCGGGGGCTTCGACCGCCTGCGGTTCCGCTTCCCGGACTCCCCTCCCCCCGGCCTCCGGCGGGAAGACATCTCGACCCGGCTGCCGCTCAATCGCCGCGGCGATTCGCGTCCCGGAATCACGATCGACGTCCCCTGGTACGGCGGCGGCATGTCCTTCGGCTCGACCAACATACGCGCCCTGCTGGGCAAGGCGCGGGTGGCAAAGGCGTTCAACGGGTTCACGTGCACGGGCGAAGGGGGCTATCCGGAACGCTTCATTCCCTACAAGGACCACGTGATCACCCAGGTGGCCACCGGGTTGTTCGGCGTCCGCGAGGAGACGATCCAGCGCGCGCCGATCGTGGAATTCAAGTACGCCCAGGGAGCCAAGCCAGGGCTTGGCGGCCACCTGCTGGGAGACAAGAACACGCCGAGCGTCGCCGCGATGCGCGAGACCGTCCAGGGCGTCTCCCTGTTCTCCCCGTTTCCGTTCCACAGCGTCTACTCGGTGGAGGACCACAAGAAGCACCTCGATTGGATCGCGCACGTAAATCCCCGGGCGCTGCTCTCGGCCAAGGTGTCGACGCCCGTCGACGTGGACATGGTGGCCGTCGGGATCTACTACGCCGGGGGCCATATCGTGCACCTGGACGGCAGCTACGGCGGCACGGGAGCCGCTCCGAACGTCGCCAAGAAGAACATCGCCATGCCGATCGAATACGCGATCGGGCGCGTGCACCAGTTCCTGGCCGACGAGGGGATCCGCGACCAGGTCACGGTGATCGCCAGCGGCGGCGTCCGGACCCCTTCCGACGTCGCCAAGGCCATCGCCCTGGGCGCCGACGGATGCGTGATCGGGACGGCGGAACTGGTGGCCCTGGGATGCATCCGGTGCACCGCCTGCGAGAGCGGACGCGGCTGCGCGCGCGGGATCGCGACGACCGACGATGAATTGCTGGAGATGGTCCGCATCGACTGGGCCACGCAGCGGCTGGTCAACCTGTACACCGCCTGGCAGCGGATGCTGGTGGACCTGCTGTATCGCCTGGGACTCGACTCCGTGAGCGCCTTGCGAGGCCGCACCGATCTGCTGACCCATCTGGATTACGAAAATGAACCGTAACGGAAACGGACGGTCCGCAGTCGGCGGGCGCGGTGATGTCGACGTACGCCGGGTGCAGTCCCTGCTCCGCGCCCGCGCGCACCTGCGGCCCACCGAACCCTGGTCGCTCCGCTCGCCGGAAGCGGAGGGCGGGTGCGGCGTCACCGGGTTCGCCTGCACGATTCCCGTGGGCGGGAAACACATCTACGAGCCTTCCATCCAGATGCGCAACCGCGGCAACGGCAAGGGCGGCGGGATCGCCGCCTGCGGTCTGGTCCCGGAAGAACTGGGCGTTTCGCGCCGGATGCTGGACGAAGACTATATCCTCCAGGTCGCCCTGTTGGACCCGAATGCCCGGGGCGAGGTGGAAAAAGCCTTCATCGAGCCCTTCTTCGACATCGACCACGGGGGTCTGATCCCCACCGTGGATGATTTCCGCGACGTGCCGCTTCTCGAAGTTCGCCCCCCGGACGTGGCCCGCTACTTCGTCCGGCTCAAGCCTTCCGTCCTCGCGCGGTTTGCCGAGGAGAAGAAACTGGGCGCGGCCGGTCTTTCCGGGCGGGAAGTGGAGGACGAGTTCGTCTTCCAGAACTCGATCGCGCTGAACAACCGGTTCTACGCGTCGCTGGGCGACAAGCGGGCGTTCGTGATGTCCCACGCAAGGAATCTCATCATCCTAAAGATCGTCGGTTTCGCCGAGGCCGCCGTGCAGTATTACCGCATGCCCGACATGCGCGCGCACGTCTGGATCGCCCACCAGCGGTTTCCGACGAAGGGGCGCGTTTGGCATCCGGGCGGAGCGCATCCGTTCATCGGGATGAACGAGGCCCTGGTGCACAACGGCGACTTCGCCAATTACCACTCCGTGTGCGAGTACCTGGCCGGCCGCAACATATTCCCGCAATTCCTGACCGACACGGAGGTCTCGGTACTTCTGTTCGATCTGTGGAACCGGGTGTACCGGTATCCGGTGGAGTACATCATCGAGGCACTGGCCCCGACGACGGAACTGGATTTCGACCGCCTCCCGTCGGAGAAACAGCGGATCTACCGCCAGATCCAGGCGGCGCACATCCACGCCTCGCCCGACGGCCCCTGGTTCTTCATCATCGCCCGCAGCCTTGCCGAGACCGGGGAGTTCCAGTTGATGGGGATCACCGATACCGCCATGCTGCGGCCGCAGGTGTTCGCGCTGCAGGAGGGGGAGGTTTCCATCGGGCTGATCTGCTCGGAGAAGCAGGCCATCGACGCGACCCTGGCCAGCATGTCAAGCGAGGACCCGCGGTTCACGCCCGTCGCCGACCTGTACTGGAACGCCCGCGGCGGAAGCTACACCGACGGGGGTGCCTTCCTGCTGACGGTCTCCCCGGAGAACGGCCACTATGGCATGCGCGTGACCAACAAGTTCGGCGCGGCGGTCTCGACCGTGTCCGACCAGGTCCGCTGCGACCTTTCCGTTCCGCCGGTTGCGCCCGCGCAGGCGGACGAAGACACGACGGCCATCGAACGATGCGTGCGCGATGGGGATTCCGAGGGGTTCTTTTCCCATCTTCTCGAACGGCTGCCCGCGATGGACTTCGACTCCTTCCGCTGGTTCGTCGACCGCTTTGCCGGACGGACGGCCGCGGAGGCCCCGGCGTTGGGCATCGAGGCCCTGACGCAATGCATGGATCGCCGCTATTCCACCGGGGAAAAGAAGCGCAGCTCCCTGCAGACGATCCTCCGTGGCGGCCTGGAGCGGATCTTCGAGCGGCAGCCGCTGTGCGACGACGAGCGGACCGGCACCCACGTACGCGTCACCTGGGAAACCCGGGACCGCCTGCGCGGTCCGCGTCCCGGCGAGACGACGCTATTGATCGACGCCCGCGGTTTCTCGCCCGAAGGCGAGAACTGCGATGCGGTGCTGGCGGTCAAGGCCTTCCACCTCGGGTGGCGGAATCTGATCCATTACAACACGCGGGGGACGCGATTCCACGGCGTGGGGCTGGGTCCCGCCACCGCGGGACTGCGGATCGACTGCTACGACAACCCTGGCGACTATCTCGGCTCCGGCATCGACGGCCTGGAGATCTTCGTCCACGGCAACGCCCAGGACCAGCTCTGCCAGATCAGCAAGCAGGGCAAACTGGTCGTCTACGGGGACGTGGGGCAAACGTTTCTCTACGGCGCCAAGGGCGGCGAGGTGTACGTGCTGGGCAACGCCGCCGGCCGGCCGATGATCAACGCCGTCGGATCGCCGCGCGTGGTGATCAACGGCACCGCCCTGGACTTCCTTGCCGAGTCGTTCATGGCCGGCGATCCTCTCAACGGCGGCGGCTTCGCCATCGTCAACGGCCTTACCTACGATCAATACGGAAAACTGCACCCGCTGGAACTCCCGTACCCCGGCGGGAATCTGCTTTCGCTGGCCTCCGGCGGGGCGATCTACATCCGCGATCCTCATCGCACGCTGGTCGAAGAGCAGCTCAACGGCGGGGTGTACAGGACCCTCTCCTCAGCCGACTGGAGGCTCATCCGGCCGTACCTGGAGGAGAACGAGCGTTTGTTCGGCATACGCATCGATCGCGATCTGCTGACCGTCGACGGAATCCTTAAATCCCCGCAGGCGGTATACCGCAAAGTCATGCCTCGCGGCGACGCCGCAGTCGAGGAAGAAATGGAGGGGCTAGGCGGATGACCAACCCGATCCCATGGAGCGGCAGCGGCCTGCTGGAGGAAGTCCGGCAGCGCAGCGGCACCGAGGTCAGCGCGTGCTTTCAATGCCACAAGTGCAGCACGGGCTGTCCCATCGGCCCCGAAATGGATTTTCTCCCCAGCCAGATCATGCGGCTGGTGCATCTGGGCGCGGAAAACGAAGTGCTCGGCTCGCAAGCGATCTGGCTCTGCGCCTCGTGCGAGGCCTGCACCACGCGCTGCCCCATGGCGATCGACATCGCCGGCGTGATGGACGCCCTGCGGATCATGGCCATCGACCGCCAGACCGTCCTGCCGGACGCCCACGGCAAACAGTTCCATCGCAGTTTCCTGGGAAGTGTTCGCCGTCACGGCCGCGTCTATGAAATGGGAATGATGGCCACCTACAAGCTGCGCACCTTCGACCTGCTCTCCGACGTGGAAAAAATTCCGCAAATGCTGGCCCAGGGCAAACTTTCGCTTCTGCCCAACCGGAGCGGCGGCATCAAGGGAGTGCGCGAGATCTTCCGCCGGGCGGAAGAGGAGGACCGGAAACCTTGAAATATGCGTTTTTTCCAGGCTGCAGTCTCGAGTCCACGGCGCGGTCGTTCGACATCTCCACGCGGGCGGTCTGCCGCACCCTGGGGATCGCGCTGGTCGATATCCCGGACTGGACCTGCTGCGGCTCGACGCCGGCGCATGCCACCAGCGATTCCCTGGCCGTGGCGCTGCCGGTGCTCAATCTGCAGAAGGCGCGAAGCCTTGGCCTTCCGGTGATGGTCGCCTGCGCTTCCTGCTACGCGCGGTTGCGGACCGCCAACCACCGGGTCAGCAACGATCCGGAAGACCTGCGGCGCGCCGGGCGGATCACCGGGCGGCCCTACGACGGCGGGGTCGAAGTACGGCACGTACTGGACGTGCTGGTGAACCATTTGGGCCTGGACGCGATCCGCGCGAAGGTGAGTCGGCCGTTGGCCGGGCTGCAGGTGGCCTGCTACTACGGCTGCCTGCTGACGCGTCCTCCGGAGGTTGTAGCCTTCGACGATGCGGAGCACCCCACGTGCATGGACGAACTGGTGGCCGCTGCGGGTGCGGAAAGCCTGGATTGGCCCTTCAAGACGGAATGCTGCGGGGCCAGCCTGTCGATGACGCATTCCGAGGTCGCGAGCCGCTTGTCCCACAAGCTCCTGAGCATGGCAAGGACAGCCGGCGCCGATTGCCTGGCGGTCGCGTGCCCCTTGTGTCAGGTCAACCTCGACTTGCGGCAGGCCGACGCGGCAAAAGCCCACGGCGCTTTCCGGCCCACACCGGTCCTGTACATCACGCAGCTACTGGGCCTAGCGTTGGGGATTTCCTTCAAGAATCTGGGGCTCGACGCCTTGACGGTCGGTGCAAAAAATCTGTTTGCGAAACGCGATTCCGGCGCGGTCGGTTTCGCCGGAGGGAAACCATGACGCCGGGCGACGGCAGCGGCAGCGCTCCCATAGGGTCGGTGCTGGTGTTAGGCGGCGGGATTGCAGGCATCCAGGCCTCGCTGGATCTCTCGGCGGCCGGTTATCGCGTCTTCCTGGTCGAAGAAAGCCCGACGATCGGCGGCGGCATGGCCCGCCTCGACAAAACCTTTCCCACCGGGGACTGCGCCACATGCATCATTTCGCCGAAACTGGTGGGGGCCATGCGGGACTACAACATCGATGTCCTTACGATGGCCGACGTGACCTCTCTTTCCGGCGAGGCGGGCCGGTTCGTGGCGGAAGTGCGCATGCGGCCGCGGGGGGTGATTTCTTCCAAGTGCACCGGCTGCGGCGACTGCTGGACGATTTGCCCGGTGCGCAACAATGCCGAGCCGCCGCCGCCTTTTCGGCCGGACAAACCGTTGTCGGAAGCGGACGCGGCCAGGCTGGGCGGGATTCTCGCCCGGCACGAAGGCCAACCCGGCAACATCCTGCCCGTCCTGCAGGAGATCCAGGAGAGCTACGGCTATCTCCCGCGCTTCCTCCTGGAACACATGGCCTGCTTGTGGGGACTGCGGCCGGCGGAGTTGCTGCGCGTGGGGAGCTTCTACGACCGATTCCACTTCGAGCCGTACGGACGCCACCTCGTCGAGATCTGCGCGGGAACGTCGTGCCACGCACGCGGTTCAGGGAAGCTGCTGGAAAAACTCGAGAAAGAGATCGGCGTCGGGGCCGGCGAGACCGACAAGTCGAGGCGCTTCACGCTGCGGACGGTTCGTTGCCTCGGCCTGTGTGCGCTGTCGCCGGCGATGAAGATAAACGGTCAGCCGTTCGGCAGGGTCGACCTGGACCGGGTTCCGGAAATCCTGGAGAAATTCGCATGAGCGGGGCCCTGCGCAACGTCGCCGATTTCGACCGGGCCGCGGCCGCCGGATTGCGGACGCTATACCCCCAGCGACTAAAGATCCTGGTCGGCTCGGCCAGTTGTGGCGTGTCGTTGGGCGCCCCTGACATCGAAGCCGCCGCCCGCCGCGCCATCGAGGAATTCCGGCTGGATGCCTGTGTCTGCCGGACGGGCTGCATCGGGTTCTGTGCGAAGGAACCGCTGCTGGACCTCGTGCTCCCGAACGGGCCGCGGATCAGTTATTGCCATATGACCCCGCAGAAGACGCGTGCGTTGCTCGAAGCGTATTCCAAAGACTGCCTCAAACTGGAACTGGCCCTTTGCCGCTTCGCCGGCGAAGAGATCGTTTCGACCGGGGAAGTCCATTCGTATCCGTCTTCTCCCGGACCGCTGCAGTTGATACCGGAGCGGTCCAAACTGGATTTCTATCGACGCCAGAAGAAGGTCATCCTCCGCAACTGCGGCTCGATCGACCCGCGGGCACTCGACGAGACGATCGCCCGGGGCACCTATCGCGGTGCGTTACGTGCGATGACCCGGATGACGCCCGAGGCGGTAATTGACGAGGTGTCCGTGGCCGGGCTGCGCGGCCGGGGCGGGGCGGCCTTTCCGACCGGGCAAAAATGGCGGCTGGCCCGGGAGGCTTCGGCGGACGTCAAGTACGTGGTCTGCAATGCGGATGAAGGCGAGCCCGGCGCGTACATGGATCGGACCGTCCTTGAAGGAGATCCCCATGCAGTTATCGAAGGGATGCTCATCGGCTCCTTTGCGATCGGCGCTGCCGAGGGGTTCATCTACGTGCGCAGCGAGTATCCCCTGGCCATCGAGATCCTGGAACACGCAATAGATCAGGCCGAGAAGCGCGGACTGTTGGGCAAGGATATCTTCGGCACCGGCTGGTCGTTCCACGTGACCGTGCGACGTGGAGCGGGAGCCTACATCTGCGGCGAAGAGACCGCATTGATAGAGTCCCTCGAAGGACATTCCGGCGAGCCGCGGACCCGTCCTCCATATCCGGTCACCAACGGCCTGTGGGGCAAGCCGACCGTGGTAAACAACGTGAAGACCTGGGCAAGCGTGCCCCCGATCATCACGCGGGGCCCCGCCTGGTACGCCGGGATGGGCACTCGACGCACGCCGGGAACCACGATCTTCTCGCTGGAGGGAGCCGTCAAGAACGCCGGGTTGGTTGAGGTCCCGTTCGGGATCTCGGTCAGAGATCTGGTTTACGAGATCGGCGGCGGGTTGATAGGGGATCGACCGCTCAAGGGGTTGCAGGCGGGAGGCGCTTCGCGTGGCTGCCTCTCCCCTTCCGTTTTGGACCTGGCCATCGACACGGAAGATCGGGAAAATGCGACGATCCTGATGGGTACAGGCGGGATCATCGTGTTGGACGACAGCGCCTGTATGGTCGACATGGCCCGCTTCCTTGTCGGCTTCTTCCTGGAAGAGTCGTGCGGCAAATGCGTGCCTTGTCGAGAAGGAACCGGGCAGATGTTCCGCATCCTGAGCCGGATTTGCGAAGGGCACGGAACTATGGCGGACCTGGCGCTCCTGGAACGGCTGGCCAAGTCCGTGAAATCGGCGGCGGTGTGCGGAATGGGCGGCATGGCGCCCGGCGCCGTACTGACGACGCTCTCACATTTTCGCGGTGAGTTCGAGACGCACATTCAAGAAAAACGCTGCTCCGCCGGCGTGTGCCGCGGACTGGTGGCGCCCGGTGCGTTCGATGGGAAGTTCGGCCGCCATGCGGCCAAGAAAGCAAAGGGGTGAAGGTGAGCGCTTCCGCAACCGATCGAGTCAAGGTGATCGTGGACGGCCGCACGGCGGAAGTTCCTTGTGGCACGACGGTCCTGCAGGCCGCGCGGCAGATGGGCGTTGCAATACCTACGCTTTGCGACTACCGCGGTCTCTCGCCTTACGGCGCCTGCCGCGTATGCCTGGTGGAGATCGAAACGCCGCGCGGCCGACAGATGGTGGCGTCGTGCAGCCACCTCATAGAAAACGACCTTGTCGTCCACACGGAAACGGAGAACGTAATGGAATCGCGGCGGACAGTGCTCGAGCTGCTGCTGGCCCAGGCACCCGATTCGCGAGATCTGGCCGAGTTCGCCGCCGGGCTGGGCGTCGCGTCCACCCCGTTTCAGCCGGCGGCCGAAGGAAAGTGCGTCCTATGCGGCCTTTGCGCCCGTATATGCGGCGAGATGATGGGCCGCGGCGCCGTCAGCCTTTACGGTCGCGGAACGTCGCGGGAAGTTCGTACGGCCTTCGACGAGCGGACCGACCAGTGCCAGGCATGCGGGGCCTGCGCGTTCGTCTGTCCCACGGGGGCAGTCGATCTGGCCACCATAACCGAACGCCGGATGCGGCCCCATATAACGGATTTCGACAAGCGCTTGAGCGCCCGGCCGTGCATCGATCTGGCCCATCCCCAGGCCTCGCCCCGCGTGCCGGTGATCGACCGCGAGAACTGCATACATTTCCAGACGGGCGAGTGCGGGCTGTGTTCCAAGGTCTGCCAGGCCGGCGCCATCGATTACGACCAGCCGGAGGAAACCGTCCACCTGGACGTCGGGGCCGTGGTTCTCACGCCCGGGTTCGAGGCGTTCGATGCGAAGCGGCGGGGCGAGTTCGGTTTCGGCTTCGCGCCCAACGTGCTCACGAACGTGCAGTTCGAACGGTTGCTCTCGGCCTCCGGCCCGACGTTGGGGCACGTCCTGCGGCCCAGCGATGGACGGCCTCCCAAGCGGTTGGCATTCGTCCAGTGCGTCGGGTCGCGCGATACGGGCTGCGACAACGACTACTGCTCCTCGGTATGCTGCATGGCCGCGACCAAGGAGGCGATCCTGGCAAAGGAGCACGTGCCGGGCCTGGACGTGACCGTGTTCTTCCTCGACCTGCGCGCCTTCGGCAAGGATTTCGACCGCTATTACGAGCGGGCGCGGACACAGTTGGGCGTGCGATATCTTCGCTCATTCATTTCGCGAACCTACGAGATGCCGGGGACGAGGAACCTGCGCGTTATCTACACGAGTCCCGGGATGAAACCGACCGAAGAGGAATTCGACATGATCGTGCTCTCTCTCGGTCTGGAGCCCAGCGCGTCGTTGCAGGAACAGGCCGAGCGGATGCAGGTCGTGCGGAACCGGTGGGGCTTCGCCCAAACCGCCGAGCTTCAGCCGCTGGACACGTCCCGGCCGGGGGTTTTCGTGGGCGGCGCGTTCCAGGAGCCCAAGGACATCCCCGACACGGTGATGCAGGCAAGCGCGGCGGCCTCCCGGGCCATGGCCCTGTTGGCGCCGGTACGGGGCACGCGCGTGCGGACCAAGACCTATCCGCCGGAACGCGACATCGCCGACGAACCACCGCGCGTGGGTGTATTCATCTGTCATTGCGGCAGCAACATCGCCTCGGTGGTCGATGTCGAGCGGGTGGTCAAGCGGGCGCGCGAGTTGCCGAATGTGATCCTCGCCGAAAACAACACGTACACGTGCGCAGACGACACGCAAAAGCAGATCAAGGAGCGGATTGCGGAGCACCGGTTGAACCGCGTGGTCGTGGCCTCGTGCACCCCGCGGACCCACGAGCCGATTTTCCGCGAAACGCTGCGCGATGCGGCCTTGAATCCCTATTTGCTGGAAATGGCGAACATCCGCGACCAGTGCTCCTGGGTCCACTCCGGACAGCCCGGAAAGGCGACGGACAAAGCGGTCGACCTGGTCCGCATGGCGGTGGCCCGCGCGTCGCGGTTGCAGCCGCTGGAAGAGGATTCCGTGCCGGTGAACAACGCGTCGCTGGTGGTGGGGGGGGGAATCGCCGGCATGACGGCCGCACTGGCCCTGGCCGACCAGGGGTTTCCCGTGCATCTTGTCGAGAAGACCGGCGAACTCGGCGGCACGGCCCGCCTGCTGCACCGCACGCTGGACGGCCAGGACGTGCAGAAGTTCCTGGCCGGGACGTTCGATCGGGTGCGCAGTCACAAATGGATCAAGTTATACCTCAATGCCCGCGTGGACAAGGTCGGCGGGCATGTCGGCGATTTCACTTCGACGCTTACGACCGAACGCGGTCCCGAGAGCATACGGCACGGGGTGGTCGTGTTGGCCACCGGCGCCACGGAACGGAAACCTCAAACGTATGGGTTCGGCCAAAGCGGCCGGATCCTGACGCAACTGGAACTCGCGGACCGCCTTGGACGCGGAGAGATCGCCCTGCCGGAAAAAGCCACGATCGCGATGATTCAGTGCGTGGAGCAGCGAACCGAGGAGCGGCCCTACTGCAGCCGCGTGTGTTGCACCACCGCGGTAAAGAATGCGTTGCACCTCAAGGAACGGCATCCCGATGCGCGGATCGTTGTCCTCTATCGCGACATGCGGACATACGGTTTCCGCGAGGCGGCCTATCGGGAGGCCCGGGAAAAAGGGATTCTGTTCGTCCGCTACGACACGACGCTCCCGCCGCAGCTTACGGTCGGTGAATGCCTTCGATTGCAGGTGCGGGAACCGTCTCTGGGACGAGACCTGCAAATATCGCCGGACCTGGTGGTGCTGGCCGCTCCCATGATCCCGCGCGCGGACCGGCAGGAGCTGTCCGAACTGCTGCGCGTGCCCCTGAACGCCGACGGCTTCTTCCTGGAAGCCCACATGAAGCTTCGCCCGGTGGATTTCGCCAGCGAGGGGCTTTTTCTCTGCGGCACGGCCCACGCTCCGAAGTTCCTCGGCGAGGCGATCGCCCAGGCCCATGCGGTGGCGGGCCGGGCGGCGTCCATCCTCTCACGGAAGAAGATGCCGGTGAGCGGCCAGGTCGCCTGGGTCGATCCGGACAAATGCATTTCCTGCATGACGTGCGTGCACGTCTGCCCGTACATGGCTCCGCGCATCAACGAGTTCAACAAAGCCGAGGTGCAAGGTACGACGTGCATGGGCTGCGGCAGTTGCACCGCGGAATGTCCGGCCGTGGCCATCACGCTCCGGCACTATGTGGGCCACCAGGTTCTGGCCGCCATCGGCGGCCTGCTGGGCGTGGGAACCGCTGCAGCGCCCTGGGATCCCCTGTACCCGGAGCAGGTGGGAGTCGCCACACCGCGCTGGGGCAAGAACCGGGGGGAAGAATGAACGACGAACCGGTGATACTGGCGTTCTGCTGCCACTACTGCGCCTACGCCGCGGCGGACCTGGCCGGTTCGATGCGCCTGCAATATCCGGGCAACGTCCGCGTGCTGCGGTTGCCTTGCACCGGCAAGCTGGAGGTGAACTTCGTGCTGGCCGCGTTTGAGCGCGGCGTCGACGGGGTCATCGTGGCGGGGTGCCTGGAGGGGGGCTGCCATTACCTGGAAGGAAACCTGCGGGCCCGGCGGCGGGTCGAGCGGGCCCGGCAATTGCTCGTGGAGATCGGCCTGGAGCCGGAACGTCTGGAGATGTTCAACCTATCGTCTGCCGAGGGCACACGGTTCGCCGAAATAGCAACGACCATGGTGGAACGCGTGAAACGGTTGGGCAGGAGCCCGTTGCGGCCGGATACGAAACGCACCGAACACGGAATACAGGAAATCGGCCGGCAGGCGGAAGCGATGCTGGCGGGAGAGAAGCGATGATCGTTGCCGACCGCAAGAAGATCCCGGAAATCAGAGACATGATAAAGAACCACCGCCGCGTGCTGCTTGTGGGTTGCGGCACCTGCGTAACCGTCTGCCTGGCTGGCGGGGAACGCGAAGCGGGCATTATCGGCTCGGCGTTGCGCATGGCCTTGCGGCTCCAGAACCGCGGCGACGTTGTGGTCGACGAGTGCACCATCGAGCGGCAGTGCGAGGACGCGTTCATAGACCTCCTCGCCCCGCGCGTTTCGGACTACGACGCGATCTGTTCGTTGGGCTGTGGGGCGGGCGTCCAGGCGTTGGCCGAGCGGTTTCCAAAGATGCCCCTCTATCCGGGGCTTAACACACAATTCATGGGGATCCTGGAATCGCAGGGCGTCTGGACGGAGAAGTGTTCCGGTTGCGGCAATTGCCGTCTCGGCGAGTTCGCGGGGATCTGCCCGATCACGCGTTGCGCCAAGCGCCTGTTCAACGGTCCGTGCGGCGGATCGCGGGACGGGAAATGCGAGGTGCACCCCGACCTGGGTTGCGGCTGGCAATTGATCTACGACCGTGCGGTCAACCTGGGGATACTCGGTCGATTCGAACGGATCGTGCCTCCGCACGACTGGTCTACCGGTCTCGACGGCGCTCCCCGCAAAGTGGTCCGGGAAGATCAGTGCATCGCCGGCCTTTGCTCCCGCACCTGACGGCGCGCCTTCAGAAAGGGTTACGGCCCGGCGTGGGCCAGGGAAGGATGTTCCCCCGTATGGCACTGGCTGCACTTCCTGGGGCCCTTGCTCAACCTGCTGTGGCATCCCAGGCACTGCCTGTGGAAGGCCTGTCTAAGGCAAACCTTGGTGATTTCATCGCTGGGTCCGTGGCAGCCCGAACATTTCTGCCCGACGATGGCGGCGTCCCTGTGGTGGCACGTCCTGCATTCGTTTACGGTCTCCATGTGCCCTTTGTGGCTGAACCCTACCGGGAGTTTCGTGCCGTCGATGCCACGTATGGAGAGGAGGACCGATTCGGGGGGAGAAGCCGCCGCAATACCCGCGCCAAGGAGAAAGACGAGGGTCGAGGCTTTCAGGTAGAATCGGCTCTTCATCGATGACGACCCGCCGGACCGGTTTTCGGTTTATCGGAAATTCTATGCGCTTATTTGCGGATAGGCAAGAACATGACCAAAAACCCTTTATTAGGTAAGGTTTTACATCACCGCTTTCTCTTTCCCGGCCGATATATTATCCTGATCCACGATGAAATGCGCCGGGATCATCGCCAAGCACACCGACCCCAGGGCGGAAAAGATAGTAACCGGGCTATGCGACTGGCTGTCCGCCCGCGGCCGGAGGGTGGTCCTCGACCGTGAGACCGCCGCGGTCGTTCGACGCGGCGAGGCCGTCGTACGTTCCAAGCTCCCCGAGAAATGCGACTTCCTGATTGTCCTCGGAGGGGACGGCACGCTGCTCTCCGCCGCCAGGGTCGTGGGGACCACCGGGAAGCCGATCCTGGGTGTGAACCTCGGCGCGCTCGGGTTCCTGACGGCCATCGCCCTGGAAGAGCTCTACCCCGTCCTGGAGAAGATCTTCTCATACGACTTCGACTACGACGAGCGGATGATGCTGGTCGCCCACGTCCACCGGATGGGGGAGCGGGTCGCCAACTACACGGTCCTGAACGACGTGGTGATCAACAAGGGCGCGCTGGCGAGGATCATCGACATCGAGACGACCGTCGGCGAGATGTACCTGTCGACGTTCAAGGCCGACGGCCTCATCATTTCCACCCCGACCGGGTCCACCGGCTATTCGCTCTCCGCGCAGGGACCCATCGTATACCCGATGCTCCGCAGCATCCTGATCACGCCGATCTGCCCGCACACCCTCACCAACCGGCCGCTCGTCATCCCGGAAGACCTGGTCGTCCGGGCGGAGCTCCGCTCCAAGGAGGCCGACGTGTTCCTGACTCTCGACGGCCAGGTGGGGTTCGGGCTGCGTGAGGGCGACGTGGTCGAGGTGAAGAAGGCGGACGCACCCCTGCGGTTTTTCCGCTCCCCCTACAAGGATTACTTCGCCGTCCTGCGCACCAAGCTCAAGTGGGGAGAACGGTGATCCTCATTTCCCGATGCTGATCGAGCTGTCCGTCCGCAACCTCGCCATCTTCGAAGATGTACGCGTCCCGTTCGCCCCGGGGCTGAACGTGGTCACCGGGGAAACGGGCTCCGGGAAGTCGATCCTCGTGGAGGCGATACGACTCGCCCTGGGCGAGAAGGCGGACCCGGTCGCGGTCCGGACGGGGGAGGCGGAGGCCGAGGTCACGGCGCTGTTCGACCTTTCACGACGCGTTGAACTGCGGGAATCGTGGGAGGAGGCCGGGTTCCCGTGGGAGGATGAGCTCGTTCTGCGCAGGGTGATCCCCGCATCGGGTCGGGCCCGCGCGTATTTCAACGGCCGCCCGGTCGCCCAGTCGGCGCTGGCGGAGCTTGCGCCGCAGCTGGTGGAGATGGTGAGCCAGCACGGCGTCCCATTCCTGCTCTCCCGCGCGGCCGCTCTCGCGGTGATAGACGAGTTCTCGGGGACCGTGCCCCAGGCCCAGGAAGCGCGCCGGGCGTACCGCCGCGTCGGCGCGTTGCGCCGCCAGGCCGATGAGGCCGCGGCGCGCGGGGGGAGCGCCCGGGCGCAGATCGAGTCCCTCGACTACCGGATAGCTGAGCTCTCGCGAGCCGCACTTGTCCCGGGGGAGGAGGAGGAGCTGGCCGCGGCACACGCCGTTCTCCGGAACGCGTCCAAGGTGCAGGCAGCGCTTCGGGACGCCGAAGAGGCGTTGTCATCCTCCGAGCACTCCGCGGCGTCCACGCTGTCGTACGCCGTCACGCGGGCGCGCGAGGCGTCTGGGGTGGATCCGCGTCTCGGCGAGCTGGTGGAGCGCCTGCGCTCGCTCCATAGCGAGCTGCAGGAGCTGGCCCGCGACCTGGTTTCCCGGGCGGCCAGGGTGACCGTGGAGGCCGACCGTCGCGAGCAGATAGAGGAGCGGCTGAGCGAGATCCGTCGCCTGAAGAGAAAGTACGCCAAGGAGACCCCGGAGCTGATCGCCCACCTGGACGAGCTCCGGGCGGAGCGAGGATCGCTGGACGCGGCCCTGGAGGAGGAGCGCAGGGTCCGGGATGCGCTGCGCGTCGAGGAGGAGGGGTGCCTCGCCGGGGCAGTGGCCCTTTGCGAACGCAGGAAGAAAGGGGCGGAAAAAATGGCCGCGGCCGTGGAAAAGGAGCTGTCGCGCGTCGCGCTCGCCGGCGCGAGGTTCCGAGCCGTGGTCGAGTCCCGCGCGCCCGCGGCCGATTCGCTGTCCGCGTCGGGGCTCGACGAGGCCGAGCTCCTGTTCTGCGCCAACCCCGGGCAGGACCTGAGGCCGCTCTCCCAGACCGCTTCGGGTGGGGAGCTGTCGCGCGTGATGCTGGCGTTGCGGAACGCCTCCTCGCGCGGCCGGACCGGGCGGACGATGGTATTCGACGAGATCGACACCGGCATAGGGGGGCGGGTGGCGGAGAGGGTGGGCGCGCGGCTCAAGGACCTGGGAGGGTCGGCGCAGGTGGTCTGCGTGACCCACCTGCCGCAGGTCGCGGCTTTCGCGGACAGCCACCTTCTGGTCGCCAAGGCCACGGGGAAGGGAATCGTGACCACCAGCGTGAAACCGCTGTCGAAACAGGATAGGATAGTGGAACTGGCGCGCATGATCTCGGGGACCGAAGTGACCGGGGAGGCGCGCGCGCACGCCAGAGAGTTGATCGAGAGGGCCGCGGGGGGATGATCCGCAAGGCGAGGATGAGGGACGTCAAGACGATCCAGAAACTTATCTCCGAGTACGCCCGGAAGGGGGACATGCTTCCGCGGTCGCTCAGCGAGATCTACGAGAACCTGCGCGACTACTTCGTTTTCGAGGAGGACGGCGGCGAGGTGATCGGGTCGGCCGCCGTCCACATAATGTGGGAGGACCTGGCCGAGGTCCGATCGCTCGCCGTGCGCGAGGACAGCATGCGCCGCGGGGTCGGGACGCGTCTGGTCGAGGCGTGCGTCTCCGAAGCGATCGTCCTGGGAATCACGCGGGTGTTCGCGCTCACGTACAAGCCCGGGTTCTTTGAAAAGCTCGGGTTCAGGCAGGTGGACAAGTCCGAGCTGCCGCAAAAGATCTGGTCCGATTGCCTCAAGTGCTCCAAGTTCCCGGATTGCGACGAAGTCGCGCTGGTGGCCGATTTGACGGGGAAGCGGAATGCCTGAGGCCCTCTTCGGCCTCGTCGAGAGGGAAGTGGCGCGGCGCGGCGGGGGGCAGTCCGAGCTGTACCTCTCGCGGGAGCGGGCTCGACGGTACGACGCGCGCGGGGGAGGTATCGACTCCATCTCCTTTTCCGACTCCCTCTCCCTCGGCGTTCGCGTCTTCCGGAACGGCAGGATGGGGTTCTCCTACGGATTTCGCGAAGACGGGGAGGAGATAGCCCGTATGGTCGACGCGGCCGTTTTCTGCGCCGACTCCTCCGACCCGGATCCCGCCTACGGTCTGCCGGACGCCGGCGCGGGACTCTCCGGGACCAACCTGTTCGACCCCGCCTGGGAGAGCGTGGACGACCGGGAGAAGGCGGAGTTCGCCTCCTTCCTGGAGAGCGCGACCCTCGCATTCGACCCCCGGATGAAGCGGGTGCGGTCCGCCTCACTGAAGGAGACGGTCGAGGAAATCCGGTTCTGGAATTCCTCGGGCCGGTCCGGGCTCTGTCGCGCTTCGCGTTACTTCGCCAGCGTTGATTCGGTGGCGGAGCAGGGGGACGAGTCCCAGACCGGTTACGGGTTCGGATTCGCGCGGCGGTTCGCAGACCTTCGGGCCCGCGCAATCGCGGAGGAAGCGGGGCGAAGGGCCGTTCGGATGTTGGGCGCCCGGCGCCTCCCGACGGGGCGCCGGCCGGCGATCCTCGAGAACGGGGCGGCCGCCGAGCTCATAGAGGTGATGATCCCCTCCTTTCTCGCCTCCCAGGTGGCCAAGGGGAAGTCGATGCTTGCGGGAAAAACGGGAAAGGCGGTCGCCTCGGAAAACGTACGGATAGCCGACGATCCCCTGGACCCGGCGGGCAGCGGCGCCGCGTCCTTCGACGGGGAGGGGACGCCATCGCGCCTTAACGTCCTCGTGGCCGGGGGAGTGCTCAAGGGGTTCCTCTCCGATTCCTTCTGGGGCCGCAAGCTCGGGACCGGTTCGACCGGGAGCTGCCGCCGCCCGGGATCGAAGACGCCCCCGACGCCCGGGATCTCCAACCTGCTCGTTTCCCCGGGGGACATGACGCCGGAGGATATGCGAAGGAGGCTGGGGGCCGGGATCCTGCTGACGGAGTTCCTGGGGATCCACACTGCCGACCCCGTTTCCGGCGACTTTTCGGTCGGGGCGGCCGGGATCCGGTTCGAGGGGGGAGAAGAGAGGGAGCCGGTGCGCGGATTTGCCGTCTCCGGGAACGTCCTGTCCCTGCTGTCGCAGGTGGCGGAGGCGGGATCCGACTTCCGTTGGTTCGGCAACGTCGGGTCCCCGTCCCTGGCGATTCCGGAGATTTCGGTGGGAGGGGAATAGTGATGGCGGCGGAGCCGCTTTTCATATTCGACCTCGACAACACGCTTTACCCGCCGGAGGTGACCCTCTGGCGGATCGTGGACGCGCGGATCGAGCGGTATGTCCAGGAGCGGCTCGGAGTGGACCCGGAATCGGCACGCCGGATCCGCAAGGAGTTCCTGCGGGAGTTCGGGACCACGCTTCGGGGCCTGATGAACTATCACGGCGTCCCCCCGGGGGAGTACCTCGATTTCGTCCACGACGTGCCGATACACGAGATCGTCCCTCCTCGCCCCGAACTCCACCGGATGCTCTCCGGGCTTCCGGGCAGGCGGGTGGTGTTCACGAACGGATCGGAGGCGTACGCGCGGAGGGTCCTCGCGGCCCTCGGCGTTTCGGACCTGATGGAAGGGATTTACGGGATCGAGTTCATGGAGTACATCGCCAAGCCGTCGCCATACCCGTACGCCAAGCTCCTGCAGGCGACGGGGGCGCGCGCCTGGGAGTCCCTTTTCTGCGAGGACGTCCGCGAGAACCTGCTCCCGGCCCGCGAGCTGGGGATGTTCACCGTCTGGGTGGGGGGGAAGGAAGAAACCTCCCCGGCCCATGCGGTCGTGAAAGACGTGTGCGATCTTCCGGGAATTCTCCACAGGTTCCTGGAGCCCGATATTTCAGGAGGAAGTCGATGACGGAGAAGAAAGCAAAGCGCAGGTACTGGAGAAGGCCCTCCCGCCGCAAGGAAGGGGAGGAGGCGCCCGGGGCCGTGCAATCGGACCTGCAGCAAGGCGACGAAGGCGAACCGCGCGTCGAAGAGGCCCCTCCATCGCCGGGAGGAGATACTTCATTCCGCGAGGAGGCAGGCGGGCAGCCGGAAGCCGCAAGTACGGAGGAGGGGGGCCACGCCGCTTCAGGGGCGACTCCGGGTGCGTTGTCCGAGCCGGAAGTCCTCGAGCTGGAGAAGGCGGTTACCGGCGACGCCGCGCCGGAGAAGGGGCGGAGACGTCCCAGGAGGCGTAGAGGGAAGGGCGGGGCGGCCGCCAAGGCGGGGACGCCGCCCGAGGATTCCCCGTCCCGGCCGGATCTCCCGGTGGTCGAAGAGGAGGTCCATGCCGGCCGGGAGGAACCGCCTGCCGCGGAGGAGCCGGAATCCACCGCTGAAAGCGCGTTCGAGGGGGAAGGAGCCCAGGCGGCCGAAACGGGCGGCGAGCCGAGGAAGGGACGCAGGCGGAACAGGCGCCGGGGGTCCCGCCGTCGCAAGGGGAAGGGCGCGCCCGGCGCGGCCGAGGGCGAGACGGCCCCCGGCGTTTCCTCGGCGGCCGGAGAGATCGCCGGGGGGGCGGAAGGGACCAGCTCCGAAGAGACGGCGCCGGCCCTGGACGAGGAGGCGCAGTTCGTGCAAGAGGAGGAGGAAAGCGGGGAGGAGCCTGCCGGGGAGCACGGCAAGGGGCCCAGGAAGATGATGCTGATCGATGGAATCCACCCCGAGGAGATCCGGGTGGCCTTCGTCAGCGACGGGAACCTCGACTATTTCGAGGTGGAAAACCAGCACAGGAAGCAGTTCAAGGGAAACATCTACAAGGCCAAGGTTGTAAACGTGGCCCACGCCATCGAGGCGGCCTTCGTCGAATTCGGCGGAGGACGGCATGGATTCCTCCCGCTGAACGAATACTGCGGCGGCGCGCTGATAGACCAGCTGGGATCCTGGAACGAGGGGGACAAGCGCCCCCACCTGAGAACCGGGACCGAGATCCTTGTTCAGGTGACCAAGGAGGGATCGTCCATCAAGGGCGCCGCGGTCACCTCCTACATCAGCATCGCGGGCAGGTACCTCGTGATGATGCTGGGAATGAAGCGCTACGGGATCTCCAAGAAGATCACCGGCGAGAAGGAGCGGGAGCGCATCCGCAAGAACATGGAGAAGCTCGCGTACCCCGAGCACCTCGGGTTCATCGTCCGGACGGTGGGGGCCGGCCAGCCGCTGAAGGACCTGAAGGCGGACATGGAGAACCTTCTCAAGCTCTGGGACCGGACGGTCGAGGGGGCGCGGACGCAGAAGGCCCCGGCCCTGCTCTACGAGGAGCAGGACATCGTCGTCAGGACGCTGCGTGACAACTACGCGTCCGACGTCGCGGAGGTGTTGATCAACTCGCCTGACTCGTACCGCAAGGCGCAGGAGTTCTTCGACGTCTACTACCCGAAGCAGAAGCAGAAGCTCAACCTGTACCAGCAGAAGCGCCCCCTGTTCTCCAAGTTCAACCTGGACGAGCAGCTGGAGAAGGCGTGCGCCCGCAAGGTGGCGCTCCCCTCCGGGGGCCACATCGTGATCGACCGGACCGAGGCGTTGTGGTCGATCGACGTGAACTCCGGCCGCTCGTCCAAGGATAGGGACATCGAGGACACGGCCTACCGGACCAACAAGGAGGCGGCGTCGGAAGTGGCCCGCCAGCTCCGGATCCGCGACATGGGGGGGCTGATCGTCGTCGACTTCATCGACATGGAGAACCGGAACCACAACAAGGACGTCGAGAAGACGCTCAAGGACGCGCTGAAGCGCGACAAGGCGAAGAGCGACGTATCGAGCCTGGGGAAGTTCGGGCTGGTCGGCATCAGCCGGCAGCGGATGGGGATATCCTTCTACGAAGTGCTCCTGAAGGAGTGCGAGCAGTGCGCCGGCACGGGCACGCTCGCGACGATGGACTCGGTGGTGGTGCGCCTCTTCCGCGAGGCGCACAACGAGATGTCCAGGGGGCTGCCCAAGGACGTGACGGTCCGCGTCTCGCCGCAGCTCCTCGAGACGCTGGTGAACCAGAAGCGCGACGCGATCGCCCTCCTGGAAAAGAAGTGCGGGGGACGGATACTCTTCGTGTCCGATCTTTCCCTTCCCCCGGCCTCCTTCTCCGTCGGGGACAAGGCGACCTGAGTTGGTAGATCCTTCCGTCCAGGACCGCCCAACGCAGGACCGGCTGTCCCGCCTCTGCAGGAGGTACATCCGCGTCGCCTTCTTCTGTCTCGCCCTGGGGCTCCTGCTGGGGACGGCGATGCTTCTCTTCGGGAACGACAACTTCCTTTTCGTCCACGTACACCTGCTGCTCGTCGGTTTCGTCCTGTTCCTGATCTACGGGATCGGGTACAAGCTGATCCCCACGATGTTCTTCGGCCTGCCCCGGGTCGTTCACATCGGGTTGGCGGAGGCGCAGTTCTGGATGGCGGTCGTCGGGCTGGCGGGCATGCTGGTCGGCGCAGTGATGCCGGTGGGCCTTGGCCTGGACCGGATCTCCTTCTTCTTCGGCGTCGTCGAGGCGGCCGCCGGGATCCTCTTCGCCGTCCTTATGGGCAAAACGATAGGACAAAAACAGGGACGTTCTTAAAAACTCTAAAAACTCCCCTTAAAAACAGGGACGTTCTTAAAAACTCAAAAAAAGCGACATTCAAATCGAGTTTTTAAGAACGTCCCTGTTTTTAACCCTGTTTTTAGGGGGAGTTTTTAAGAACGTCCCTGTTTTTAAGGCACGAGCGGCCCGGCGGCGTCGTAGGCGCGGAAGCCGAAATCCCCCGAGGAGGTCAGGTAGAAGTACCGCCAATCCTCCCGCCACGAGGGAAGCACCGCCAGCACCCTGGTCGGCTGGTCCTTCTCAAACCGCAGGAGCCGTTCCGAGTGGAAGTGCCCCAGGATAACGAAGTCCGTCCCGGCCGCGAACTCCCGCAACGCGAACTCCCGGCACTCCTTTTCCGGGAAAGTCCCCCGGAAGTGCTTGTTAGTGCGCTTCAGTTTCCTTTCCATGCGGTCCGCGAGAGCCAGCACGATCGTGGGGGGGAGGACGGATACGGTCCCGAAGGCCAGCCGGTTCTTAGAGATCGCCTTCCAGAAACGGTAGGCGACGTCGGCGCGATTGACCGTGTCGCCGTGGGAAAGGAAGACCCGTTTCTCACCGACGGCCGCCCGCATCTCCGCTTCGGCCACCGAGTCGAAGGTGTGTCCCTCGTGGTTCTTTTTAAGATAGAAATCCCGGTTTCCCTCCACGTAATATAGCCGTAGGCCTTCGCGTCGCAGTTCCCGCAGGCGCGAGACGACCGGTTTCTGGAAGCCGAATGTGAGGTTCGGGTCGCCGAACCAAAGGTCGAAAATGTCCCCGAGCAGGAACAGGGCGACATTTTCGGCGGCGGCTTTTTCGGCGAGAGCGATGAACGTCCTGGAGTGGACGTCGTCCTGGTTCAGGTGGGCGTCGGACAGGAAGACCGCCCGGTCCGGGGAAATCGGGAACCCTTTTTCCATTGCCTGAATACGATAACACAAGATCCGCCGGGAGGGAGGCATTACGGATGACGATGCTCGCCGGGATACGCGTCCTGGACCTGTCGCTTCAACTGCCGGGACCGTTCTGCACGATGATGATGGCCGACCACGGATCGGATGTTATCAAGGTGGACGAGCCCGAGCCGCGGGTCCGCAACCCCTTCGCGGGAGAGGAGCCGGGGCTCTCGCCTGCCGACCGGTACCTGAACCGCGGGAAACGAAGCCTGACGCTCAACCTGAAAACCGGCGAGGGCAGGGAGATATTCCGCAAGCTCGCCGCCACGGCTGACGTGGTCATCGAGGGGTTCCGGCCAGGCGTCGCCTCGCGGATCGGCGTGGACTACGCGACACTCTCCGCGCTGAATCCCGGGCTCGTGTATTGCTCGATCTCCGGCTACGGCCAGGACGGCCCGATGCGGAACGTCGCCGGCCACGACATAAACTACATCTCCTACGCGGGGGTCCTCGGGCTTTGCGGCCCCAGGGACTCCGCTCCGACGCTTCCCCCCGTCCAGATCGGCGACCTCTTCGGGGGGGCGATGATGGCTCTCTCCGGTATCCTGATGGCGCTGCACGCGCGGCAATCCACCGGCACGGGCCGCTGGCTGGACCTCTCCATGACCGACGGCGCGATGGCGATGCTCTCGATCCACGCCGCGTCGTTCCTTGCGGGAGGAGAGCCCCCCGAGCGTGGAGAAATGATCCTTACCGGCAAGTTCCCTTGCTACGAGACGTACCGCTGCGCCGACGGGAACTACGTGAGCGCCGGACCGCTTGAGGGCTGGTTCTGGGAGAGGATGCTCAAGGCTCTCGGGCGCGAGGACCTGCTGGGCTCCCAGTACCCCGATGGGGAGGAAGCCGGGCGCGTGCGCGGGGAGCTGGGGAAGGTCTTCTCAACGAAGAGCCGGGACGAATGGGTGGCCTTCTTCAGGGACCACGACGTCTGCCTATCCCCTGTGCTCTCCCTGCCGGAGGCGCTCTCCCACCCGAACGCGAAGGCCCGCAGGATGGTGATCGAAGTGGAGTCTCCCCTCGGGGGGAAGGATCGGCAGCTTGGGCTGCCGGTCAAGGTCGTCGGTGAAGAGGAGGGCAGGCCCGGCCGCCCGCCCCGGCTGGGCGAGCACGACGACGAGATCCTGGCCGGCCTCGGGTACACGGATGCGCAGGTCGCGGGGCTCAGGGCAAAAGGCGTGATCCGGGGATCGTGAGGACTGAATGAGTACAGTCCACGACGGCCGATGGCCTCCTGCTGACACGCCCCTGTGATGCGTTCGGCGGCCCGATTGACGGAGGGGATGTTGCGACCACCGTCGACGGTTTGTTGCCGCGTGTTATTGTTCCTGAACGCCGGGTGGACCGCAGCGACCTCTGCCATGCCTCTCCCGATTCGGCCCGCAATCTCCCCTGCCTCCTCCGGAGCGCCTAATATTCCTGTTTCTGCACGAGGGACATTCGGGTGGCCTACCGGTTCCAAAAGGAACCTCCCATGTGTGCTCGCAGTCGTAACACTTGAATTGCCTCGCGGAAGCTTTCATCTCGACGTTACCTCCTTCGATTTTCAGCGCTTTCCCGCCAAGTAGCGCATCCGCCACTTTTCTTCTTGCGGATTCCACGATCCTGCCGAAGGTCTGACGGGATACGTTCATCCTTGCCGCCGCGTCCTCCTGGTACAAACCATCGAGATCAGCCAGCCTTATCGCTTCCAACTCGTCGACTGTCACCTCGACTTCCTCGAGAAGGGAA
Source organism: Deltaproteobacteria bacterium (assembly GCA_021824125.1). Classification (GTDB taxonomy): domain Bacteria; phylum Desulfobacterota; class Deferrimicrobia; order Deferrimicrobiales; family Deferrimicrobiaceae; genus JAKALO01. The sequence goes on from JAKALO010000009.1 coordinate 26,543, forward strand.
ACCGGTATCCCTCTCGGTTTGAAGTAGACGGCCTCAGGGGAACACCCGACATGTCTGCATATTTTCGGCCTCGCCACTGTCAAGCCTCCGGGTTGTGTTATTGGCATACGCCTATAAACAATATGGGCATATGATCATAATCTGTCAAGAGAATAATTGTCCCGCATCCCACTTCGGTCCTCGAATCCCTAACTTGTTCTACAGGGGCACGCGCTCAACACCTTGTTCGCCTCGCGCATCGCCAGGTCCGTTCCGCCGGAATGAATACTTCCCGTAAGCCCCTCATCGGATAAAATAGAGACGCCGAGCATATTCCGAAGCGGAGGCAGGAGTGGAAATTATGAACGGAATAATACAAGGAGGAGACCATGGCTGAGAACGTCGTGGCAAAGTCTTACCGGCTGCTGGTCGACGGGAAATGGGTGGATGCCATGGAGAAGATGCCGGTCATCGACAAGTACACAGGCGAGATTATCGGGACCGTACCCGTGGCATCCCGGGAGATGGTGGGCCAGGCCATAGGCGCCGCGCACGCCGCCTTCCCCGAATGGTCGCGCACTCCGGCGCACCGGCGGTTCCGGATCCTCGAGAAGGCGAGCCAGCTTATCGCTAGGCGCCAGGAAGAGATCGCCGCGATCATCTGCAGGGAGGCGGGCAAGGCCTGGAAATATTCCGTGGGAGAGGTCGCGCGGGCCGTCGAGACGTTCCAGTTCTCCGCGGAAGAGGCGAAGAGGATACACGGCGAGACGGTGCCGATGGATGCGAGCACGGCGGGCGAAGGGCGGATCGGGTTCTACACGCGTACCCCCGTGGGGGTCGTGGCGGCGATCTCGCCGTTCAACTTTCCCCTGAACCTCGTCGCCCACAAGGTGGGACCGGCGCTGGCTGTGGGGAACACGCTGGTGCTCAAGCCGGCGTCCACGACGCCTCTGACCGCCGTTCTCCTCGCGGAGATCCTCGAGGAGGCCGGCGTGCCGCCGGGGGTCTTCAACGTCGTCGTCGGCTCCGGGGGGACGGTCGGGGAGTGGCTGACGGTCGACCCGAGGGTGGCCAAGATCTCCTTCACGGGGAGCCCGCCGGTGGGCGAGGCGATCATCCGGAAGGCGGGCTTGAAAAAGATCACGATGGAGCTCGGTAACAACTCGGGGACGATCGTCGAGCCGGACGCCCGGCTGGACGACGCGGTCCCCCGGTGCGTCCTCTCCGCTTTCGCCAACTCCGGCCAGGTATGCATCTCCCTGCAGCGGCTCTACGTCCACCGGTCCGTCGCGAAGGAGTTCACCGCGCGTTTCGTCGACGCCACGTTGAAACTCAAGGTCGGGAACCCCCTGGAGAAGGACTGCGACGTCGGTCCGATGATCGACGAAGGGGAGGCGAAGCGGGCGGAGGAGTGGATAAGGGAGGCCGTCGCGGAGGGCGCGAAGGTCCTGGCCGGAGGGAAACGGGAAGGAAGGGTTGTTTATCCGACGGTGTTGACCGACGTAGGGCCCGGGATGAAGGTGATGTGCCAGGAGGTGTTCGCCCCGCTCGTCTCGATCTGCAGGTACGACTCGTTCGAAGAGGCTGTACGCCTGCTCGACGACTCGCCGTACGGGCTCCAGGCGGGAGTCTACACGAACGACATACGGAAGGCGATGTACGCGGTGGACCGGATCAACGCGGGCGGCGTGATGATCAACGACACCTCTATATTCCGGGTCGACCACATGCCCTACGGCGGAAACAAGATGAGCGGCCTGGGGCGGGAGGGGGTCCGGTTCGCCTGCGAGGAGATGACGAACATCAAGATGGTGGTCATAAAGCCGTAGGGTTCCGGCTATGATGTAATGAACGATGTGGTCCGGCGGATCGGGACGCCGGCGATCGTGCGAGGAGCCGATGAAGCAATTCGACCTGGTGGTGATCGGCGCGGGGCCGGGAGGATACGTCGCGGCGATCCGGGGCGCCCAGTTGGGCATGCGTGTCGCGGTCGTCGAGCGCGGCAGGCCGGGAGGCGTCTGCGTCAACTGGGGGTGCATCCCCTCCAAGGCGATTCTGGGCTGCGCGGGCCTGTACGAGGAGATGAGGAATGCGGCCGCCTACGGCATCTCCTGCCAGGGGCTCTCCGTCGACTTCCCCGAGGTCATCCGGCGGAGCCGGAAGATCGCCGACCGGATGTCGCGCGGGGTGACCTACCTTTTCAGGAAGAACGGCATAGAGCTGATCGCCGGGGACGCGAAGATCGCCTCGCCCGGCAAGGTCAGGGCGGGAGACGTGGAGATTTCCGCGACCCATATCCTCGTGGCCACCGGCACGGCGGTGCGCGGCCTTCCCGGGATAGAGCCGGACGGGAAAACCGTCCTGACGAGCGACGACGCGCTGGCGCTGGAGACTCTTCCCCGCTCGGTCGCCGTTCTGGGCGGCGGGGCGGTCGGCGTCGAGTTCGCCTACGTCTACCGCGCATTCGGGGCGGAAGTGACGGTCGTCGAGATGATGGACCAGCTTCTCCCCCGGGTGGACAAGGAGGTTGCGGAGGAGCTCGCGAAGTCGTTCCGCAAGCAGGGGATCCGGGTTATGACCTCGGCTTCGGCCAAGGGGTTGGACAAGGCGACGGGGACGCTCACGGTCTCCTCCGCCGGGAAGGACGAAGCGCTCGCCGCCGAAAAGGTGCTGGTCGCGGTGGGCCGCAAGCCCCTCGCAGCCGGGATGGGGCTGGAGGAATGCGGGGTCCAGCTGGAACGCGGGTTCATCAAGGTGGACGAGCGGTTCCGGACGTCCTGCGAGGGAATCTACGCGGTCGGCGACGTCATAGGCGGTATGCTCCTGGCGCACGAGGCTTCGGCGGAAGGCGTTGCGGCGGTGGAGATGATGGCGGGGATCGCGACACGCCGCCCGGATCCCGACAGGATGCCGGCCTGCATCTACTGCCGGCCCGAAGTCGCGACTATCGGGCTCTCCGAGGAGGAGGCGCGCCGGCGGGGGATCCCCGTTAAGGTGTCGAAGTTCCCGTTCGCGGCGCTCGGACGGGCGGTGGCGACGGGGCACACCGAGGGGTTCGTGAAAATGGTGGCGGAGGATAAGCACGGGGAGGTGATCGGCTGCCACATCATCGGCCACGGGGCGCCGGACCTCATATCCGAGCTTTCGCTCGCCCGGACGGTCGAGGCCACGTTCCGCGAGATCGGCAGGACCGTCCACCCCCACCCGACCCTGCCGGAGGCGATCCGGGAAGCGGCGTTAATGCTGGGTGGCGAGGCGATCGACATCTGAAGCGGCGGAGGGGGTATGGACGAGCGGAAGGAGCGGGAACTCTATTTCTGGCTTCGCCTGATCCGGGAGTTCGAGGACCGTGTCTCCGCGCTGGACAAGCAGGGGAAGGTCCAGGGCGGCGTCTACTCGGGGAAGGGGCAGGAGGCGGTGACGGTCGGGGTCTGCCACGACCTGCGGGCCGACGACTGGGTCTTCCCGCTGCACCGTGACCTCGGCGCGTTCCTCGTGAAGGGGGCCGACCCCGGCCGGCTGATGGCGCAGATCCTGGGGAAAAGGGACGGCTTCGCGAAGGGCAAGGACTCCTTCCTGCACGGCGGGGATTTTTCCCACGGCATCTTCGGGGCGACGTCGATGCTGGGAGCGACCCTGCCGGTCGCGGTCGGCTCCGCCTACAAGTTCAAGGTCCGGAAGGAGGACCGGGTCGCGATCGCCTTCTTCGGGGAGGGGGCGAGCTCCCGGGGCGACGTGCACGAGGCGATGAACTTCGCCGGGGTCCACAAGCTGCCCGTCGTCTTCGTCTGCGAGAACAACTTCTACGCCTATTCCACGCCGAACGAACTGCAGTTCGCGGTCGAGGACGTCGCGAGCCGGGCGCAGGGGTACGGCTTCAAGGGGGAGGTCTGCTCGGGTAACGACCTCCACGCGGTGATGAAGGCGGCGGGGAAGGCGATTCACCGCGCGCGCGGCGGGGAGGGCCCGACGTTCCTGGAGTGCAAGACGTACCGGTACCACGGCCACTCGGAGCACGACCGGGCCACCTACCGGACGGAAGAGGAGCTGGTCACGTGGGAGAGCCGGGACCCCGTCGAGCGGTGGGAGACCTACCTCGGGAAGCGCAAGTACGACATCGCTTCCATAAAGACGGAAACGACGGAGCGGGTGAGGAAGATCGTCGACGACGCGCTGGCGTTCGCGGAAGGTTCCCCGCTGCCGGAAGGGCCGGAGGCGATGGAAGATCTCTACGCCACGCCGGTCACGGAGGGATAGATGCTGGTCACCTACATCCAGGCGATCAACCAGGCGATGCACGAGGAGATGGCGCGCGACGACAACGTTTTCCTGCTCGGCGAGGACGTCGGCGTCCTCGGGGGCGCCTTCAAGGCCACGGACGGGATGCTGGCCAGGTTCGGCAACGAAAGGGTCGTCGACACCCCGATCTCGGAATCGCTCATCGTGGGCGCGGGCGTCGGGATGTCCATACAGGGGATGCGGCCGATCCTGGAGATGCAGTTCATCGATTTCATTTCGTGCGGGTTCGACCAGATCGTGAACATGGCTGCGACGCTCCGGTACCGGCACGGGGGGCAGACCGCCTGCCCGATCGTCGTCCGGGGGCCCTGCGGCGGGGGGGTGCACGGGGGGCTGTACCACTCCCAGAACCCGGAGGCCTGGTTCTTCCACGTGCCCGGCCTGAAAGTCGTGGCCCCGGCAACCGCCTACGACGCGAAGGGGCTTCTGAAAAGCGCGATCCGGGACGACGACCCGGTGATCTACCTGGAGCACAAGTTCCTCTATCGACGCATCAAGGAGGATATCCCCGAATCCGAGTTCGTGGTCCCCATCGGGAAGGCGGCCCTGCGCAAGGAGGGGAGGGACCTGACGGTGATCGCCTACGGCTCCCCCGTCCACGCCGTGATGAAGGCCGCAAAGGACATGGCGAAGGAGGTCGACATCGAGGTGATCGACCTCCGGACACTGCTTCCACTCGACTGGAAGACGATCCGCGCCTCGGTGGGCAAGACGGGGAAGGTCCTGATAGTCCACGAGGCGCGGCGCACCGGCGGGATCGGCGGGGAGATCGCCGCCCGCATCGCGGAGGAGCTGTTCGAATCACTGGACGGACCCGTGATGCGGGTCGCCGCCAGGGACACGCACAACGCCTTTTCGGCGCCGCTCGAGGAGTACATACTGCCGAACCAGGAGAAGATCACGGAAGCGATCCGGAAACTTGCTTCGTATTAGATGGGAAAGGGGATCGTGATATGCGCATCGACGTCGTGATGCCCCAGCTGGGGGAAAGCGTGATCGAAGGGGTGGTGGCCAAGTGGCTCGTCAAGGCGGGCGACGCCGTGGCGAAGGACCAGCCGCTGGTGGAGATCTCCTCCGACAAGGTGGACGCCGAGATCCCCTCTCCCGCGGCCGGGGTGGTCGTGGAGATCCTGGCGAAGGAGGGGGATACGGTCCCCGTGCTCGCACCGATCGCCCGGATCGAGACGGAGAAGACGGCGGCCGCACCGCCCCCGGAGGCGGCTCCCCCGAAAGCCCCCTGGGACGAGGAGACAGAGGGATTTCCCGGCGCGATGGCCCGCCGGACCGGCCCCCCGCTTCCAGCGCCGCCCCGGGTGGAGCCCGTCGCCCCGCCCTCTCCTCCGGAACCCTCCCCGGAGGGGCCCAGGATACGGGTAACGCCCGTGGTCGCCCGGATGGCGCTCGAGCATTCGCTCGACCTCTCGAAGATCCCCGGGACCGGGATCGACGGGCGCGTCAGCAAGAGGGACGTAGAGGATTTCCTCGCCCGCGGCAAGACGGCGGCTGCGGCTCCGGCCGCACCACCCAGACCTCCCCCCGCGGCGGCCCCTTCCCCTCCGCCACCGGTACCTCCCCCACGTCCGGTCGGGGACTTGTCCGCCGAAGCGGCGACCGCCGCCAAGGAGGACCAGGTGATCCCCTTTACCCCGATCCGGAAACGGATCGCGGAACATATGGTGATGAGCAAGCGTACATCCCCGCACGTCCACACGTTCGCCGAGGTGGACATGCGCGAGGTGGCGGCGTACCGCGAAGCGAAAAAGAGGGAAGGGATCTCGCTGACCTACCTCCCGTTTGTCCTCCTCGCGACGGTCCGCGCGATCCGGGAGTTCCCCATGATGAACGCCACCGTGGTCGGCGAGTCGACCGTCATCAAGAAGGCGATTAACATCGGCGTGGCGGTGGACACCTCCAGGGGGCTCATCGTGCCCGTCATCCGGGATGCCGACAAGATGACGCTCCGGGAAATCTCCGGGGCCGTGGAGGATTTCGCGTCCAGGGCCGCCACGCACAGGATAATGCCGGACGAGCTCGCGGGGGGGACGTTCACCATCTCGAACCCGGGCCCCAAGGGAAACCTGTTCGGGACGCCGATCCTCAACCAGCCCCAGGTAGGAATATTGAGAATGGGACAGGTCGTGAAGAGGCCGGTCGTGGCGAAGCTGGACGGCGAGGACGCCATCGTCATCCGGCCGATGATGTACCTCGGGCTGGGGTACGACCACCGCGTCGTCGACGGGGTAGCGGGGAACGGCTTCCTCTTCAGGATCCGTGAGATACTGGAGGGGTGGGAGTTTTCCGAATAGGGGGAATGCGCTTGGATGCCACCTGGCTCGGCCACGTCGAGTACAAGCGGGCGCTGGAGCTCCAGCTGCGGTACCTCGATCGCCGGGTGGCGGGCGAGGTCCCGGACACGCTCCTGCTGCTCACGCACCCGCACGTCTACACGATCGGCCGGATGGGCGACGAGGCGAACCTGCTGGTCCCCGAGGAGTTGCTGGCCGGCGAGGGGATCAGCGTGGAACGGGTCTCCCGGGGCGGCGACATCACCTACCACGGTCCGGGGCAGCTCGTCGGGTATCCGATAGTTCTTCTCGCCAGGCCGGACGTCCACCGGTTCGTCCGTTCCGTCGAGGGCGCCCTCATCGCTTCGCTTGCGGAGTTCGGCGTCTCCGCCGATCGCATCGACGGGCTCACCGGCGTGTGGGCGGCGCGGAAAAAGATCGCGTCGATCGGCATCGGGGTGCGGAGGTGGGTCACGTACCACGGGTTTGCGCTCAACGTGAGCACCGACCTTTCCTATTTCAGGCGGATACACCTGTGCGGCCTCCCGGGCAGGGAGGCCACCTCCGTCGCGGAGGCCTGCGGGCGGGAGATCCCGATGGACGACGTGCGGGAAGCGGTGGCGCTGCATTGCGACAGGCGCCTGCGGGGGTTCTCGTGAGGCCCATCCCCCCTCCCGTCCGGCCGCCCTGGCTCAAGGTGCGGGCCCCCTCGGGCGAAAACGTCGAGAAAGTGACGGAGGTGCTTCGCCGGTACGGCCTGCGGACGGTGTGCCGCGACGCGCGGTGCCCCAACATGGGGGAGTGCTGGGAGGAGGGGACCGCGACCGTGCTCATCCTGGGGGACACCTGCACCCGAGGCTGCGCGTTCTGCAGCGTCGGGGCGGGTACGCCCCGCCCGCCCGATCCGTACGAGCCCACACGTGTCGCCTGGGCGGCGGTGGAGCTGGGGTGGAAGCACGTCGTCGTGACCTCGGTCACCCGGGACGACCTTCCGGACGGGGGCGCCTTGCAGTTCGTCCAGGTGGTGAAGGAGATCCGGAAGCGGACCGGCAATACTTCCGTCGAGCTCCTCGTGCCGGACTTCGGGGGCAACTGGGGAGCCCTGCGGAAGGTGGTGGCCGCGCTGCCGGACGTCCTCGCCCACAACGTGGAGACGGTCCCACGCCTCTATCCGGAGTTCAGGAACAAGGCCGTCTACATGCGGTCGCTGGAGCTGCTGGCGCGCGCGCACGCTTATGGTCCCCGGATCGAGCTCAAATCCGGGCTCATGGTGGGCCTGGGGGAGACCCGCGACGAAGTGGTTTCCGTGCTGGAGGACCTTTTCTCCGCGGGCGTCCGGTCGGTCACGATGGGGCAATACCTCGCCCCTTCCCGCAGTCACCCGCCGGCCAGGGAATACCTCCCGGTGGAGGCGTTTTCCTCCCTCGCGGACACGGCCAGGGAAATCGGGTTCGCGCGGGTCGTCGCGGGTCCCCTGGTCCGAAGCTCCTACAGGGCCGGAACCGATATGTAGGGGTGGCGTCCCCCCGTTATTTCCCCCGGAACCCGTGGCATTTCGTGCAGGCGTCGCGGTCCTTGTTGTGATCCTTCATGTCGCTGTGGCATTCGAGGCAAAGGTCGCGCCCCTTGACGGCCCAGGAGTGCGGCTTGTGGCATTCGGTGCACGCCGAATCGGGGTGGCCTCCCTTCAGGTGCAGGCCGGGGAGGCCTTCGTGGCACTCCTTGCAATCGGCGACGGGGAGCGCCTCCTGGCCCTTCAGGTGGCAGTCGTCGCACTTCATCGACGACATCATCGGCGCGGACGTGTCTATCTTGTGGCACTCCGCGCAGTCCGACGGGGGGCGGTACCCCGCCGAGTGGCACCGGCTGCACAAGATCTTGCCGTGCTTCCCGGAGAGTTCCATCGGGTGCCATGCCATGCCGCTTTTGGACGCAAAGGTCCCGAGAGGCATCAAGGGCGAGCGCACCGGGAACGTGTGGCAGTCCGCGCATTCCATGCTCAGGACCTTTCCCGTCCCGGAGACATGCCGGCCGTCGTGGCACCGGAAGCAGCCAGGCCAGTTCCGGTGCCCGATGTTGGAGGGGTAAGTCTTCCAGTTCACCTTCATCTCGGGGAAGACGCTGCGGTCGTAAATGGCGATCGCGTTCACGATGGCGTTTTCCACGTCGGCCGCCCGGTCCTTGAAGACCCCCGGGTACCGCTTCTTGTAGAAGCTCGAGATCTCTTCCCGCATCCCCTCGTGGGCTTTCTCCCGGGTGGCGTACTCACGGACAATGGCATCCACGACCACCTTTTTGACCCACGGCAGCGTGCGTGAGATGACACCGGTCGACATCGCCTGGTCCACCGCCCCTTCCGGAGGGTTGAAGGTGTGGGTCGGCCGGTTGTGGCAGTCCATGCAGTCCATCTCGTCCTTCGGCAGCGAGGCCAGCTGCTCTTTCGTGCCCTTGAAATCGAGACTCGTGTACTCGTCCACGCGTCCGTCCGCGTGCCGCACCTCGAACCACGGAATCTCGAGCTTCTGACGGTCCACGGCGACGTACTGGACCTTGTTCCGGATGATCATGTGCCAGTGGATGCCCGCGCTTCCGCCCAGGGCTGCGCTTCCCCCCCCGGTCTTGACGCCGATGCTGATCTGCTCGGGGGTGTTCTTCTCGTTGTACCGGAAGTGGGGGATCTGCATCAGCTGGGTGCCGAAGAACTTCTCCGGCCAATGGCATTCCTCGCAAGTCTCGCGGGCGGGGCGAAGGTTCTCGATGGGCGTCGGGATTGGCGTCGGGTAGCTATTGAAGAGCACCGCCAGGACCTGCCGGGCCCCCGAGACCTTGGCCTTGACGTACCAGGATGCGCCGTGGCCGACGTGGCAATCCACGCAGCTGACCCGCGCGTGGGGGGAAGCCCTGTAGGCCTCGTATTCGGGCTTCATAACCGTGTGGCACAGGGTCCCGCAGAAGGAGACGGACTCGGAGTACAGGAAGGCGTTGTAAGTGACGAACGTCATCAGGATGGCGAGGGCCGTCCCGCCGAGGACGATGTAGCTGAACCACTTCCGCTGCGCGGGTTCGTTGAGGTCGACACGGGGATAGGGAAGCGCATCCTCGGAATCCGCCCGCCGGCGCCTCAAGCTCTCGCGCCGCATCCCGTAGAGGAACAGGACGGCCCCTACGCCGAAGAAAGTCGGGAAGACCATGTAAGTGAAGATACCGATGTACGGGCTGGTGCGCTTGAGGCTGAAACTCAGGGCAATGGAAAATACGATGAGCAGGATGCTGCCTATCGAGACGAGCGCCCCGAAGTAGCTTACCCAGTTTCGATAAAGCCCGGTCTGCTTGCCGCCTTCGTTAGCCATGCGTGCCCCCCCCCGGGGAAAGATTATCTTATGAAGGATAAAGCGATCCGGGGAATATGGGAAGTCGATAGTCAGTCGATTGTCGCGATAGTCGCGTTGTTGTCGATAGTCGCGCCGTCCGGGCCCGATTCAGGCCCTCTTGATTTTCGGATGCCGTGCCGATACTATGGTTTTTCCTCGCGTGCCGAAGTGGTGGAACTTGGTAGACACGCCATCTTGAGGGGGTGGTGGGGAGACCCGTGGGGGTTCGAGTCCCCCCTTCGGCACCATGATGAAACTCACAGGAGCCTCGGAGAAATCCTTGGCTCCTTTTTCGTTTCATCTCAGGCCGAAGGGGGGCGAGAACGGGCGAGGGACGCCGAGCGAGCAGCGAGGAAGAGCGCGACTTTAGGAGCGCGGAAGTCCCAAGCCCTGCCGCAATGGCCGATCGCGTGATCGCGGAGGCTCAGGCGGTCGAGTCCCCCCTCATGGCAACATCACCTGGAAACGCGAGCCCGCCGCCGAGCGAGCAGCGAGGATAAGCCCGACCTTGCGGAGGGCGAAAGGCGGGCGAGCCGGCCGAGGGGGCGCAGGCGTGATCGCCGGAGCCTGAACGGTCGAGTCCCCCCTTCGGCACCATCGCAAATCCAAAAGGGAATTTGGCTTCGCGCCAAGTTCCCTTTTTTTGTAATATCGGCCCGACTGGCTAAAAACTGGCTCGTGGGAGAGTGATTGAGAGGCACGAACAGTGATTTCAACATCCATCCCGGCAGGCATCTGGTCATAAGTGGATGCGATCAGACGATGAAACGATGACCGATTTTTTCACTGGAATAATTCCCTGAAAATTTTTCCTTGACCTCATTGCAGCTTATTGGTATAAATGAGCAGTCGTTTCACAATTGGGGAAAAGGGCCGTTGTAAGCAAAGGGGATAGAAGACACCTTGTCGAAGGCGAAGGTTACGTACATTGACCCGAAAAGCGTTCGGGAAGCCCGGGCGATTATGCCGGGAGACAGGATGGTCCGGGCGCTGGCGGAAACCTTTGGGGCATTGAGCGACCCCACACGCGTCAGGATCATCTTCGCCCTGTCCGAACAGGAACTATGCGTCTTTGACCTCGCCCGGCTCCTGGGATTGACCGGATCGGCGGTGTCTCATCAACTCCGCCTTCTTCGGGGCCAGCGCCTCGTCCGGTATCGGAAGGAAGGGAAGGTCGCGTTCTATTCCCTGGACGATGACCATATCCGGAACCTCATGGAAGAGTGCGTGAAGCACGTCTCGGTGGATTGATATTTTTTTCTGAAATAGATGAAACAAGTGCTCATCTGTAGGCAATAAGGAGGGGCAAGTGGAAAGCGCACAGGTTGCATTGAACCAGCGGGACATAGAATCCGGGAACGGAGACATTGGACATAAGGAGCTACCCGAGGATCTCCCCATTGGCGAGTATCTCGACCGGATGGCTGAGGAGCTTCAGGAACGCGTCCGGCATCAGCAAGCCGTCCTGAAGAATATCCTTTGCGAGGGGGCGGGGAGGGAAAAGATCCCTTATTGCCCGCTTGTAAATTGTTCCCGGATCGAGAGGCTTCGTTTCGCCATTCAGGAGACCATCGGGGTTCTCGAGGAAACGAGGAATGCGTTCAAGTCGAAACGACTGGAGGTGATGCGCAAGAAGCTCATCGAAATCCTCGCGGAATCCTGAAAGGCAAGGGGCGTATTACGGTACGGATGCGGGGGCAGTCTATGCCGACCGCTGGGCCGCACGGTGAAGACGCAACTTCGGGGCGCACGAGAGTGCGCCATGGCTTCACGAGTTGTTTCTTCATTTCCTTCGGAAGAAAGGAGCGTGCGGCATGTCCCAGAAATCGCATTACACTGGTGTTTCAAGATCGGCTCTCTGGTTTCGATTCCTTCCCGTTTTCCTGATCGCTTGTCTTCTTGGCTTACCGGTTGCGTCCTCACCCGCAAGTGCCAAGGAGCCGTCGGAATCCTCTTTGAGTACGGAAGACAAAATTCTTGAGCTGGAGCGGTCACTCGAAGCCCTTAGCGGGAAGGTCGAGGAGCTGAAAAAGGTGCAAGCTCCTGAAATCCCCTCCTGGGTAAACCGGTTCACCCTCGGGGGATACGGGGAAATGCACGCCAACTTCGGCGAGGGGGATGCGGCCGACCAATTCGACATCCACCGCCTTGTTGCCTACGTCGGGTATACCTTCAATGACTGGATCCGGTTCCACTCAGAAACCGAGATCGAGCACGCCTTCGTCTCGAGCGAGAGCGATGGGGAGATCTCCATCGAGCAGGCATACTTGGACCTTCTCCTCTCGGACCCGGTGAACGTCCGGTTCGGGAGGATCCTCACTCCGATCGGGATCCTCAACCGGAAGCACGAGCCGCCCACCTTCTACGGCGTCGAGCGTCCGTTTGTCGACCAGGTGATCATCCCGACGACATGGTCCTCCGACGGGATCGGCATCTTCGGGGGGATCGTCCCCTCCCTCAAGTACGAACTGTACGTGGTGAGCGGGCTGGACGGGAGTGCCTTCAACGCAACGAACGGAATCCGGGGCGGACGGATCAAGGAACGGCCGAGCCTCCATGAGCCCGCAGTGACCGGGCGGCTGGACTTCTTCCCGTTTGTCGCATGGCCTTCCGGTTACGGGTCGTTCCTTAGGCTTGGCGCCTCGGCCTACTACGGCGGACTGGACAACGGGAACCGGGGGCAGAACCCGGGAATCGACGCCGACCTGCGAGTCCTGTCGGCCGACTTCGAGTACAGCGTGGGCCAGATCGACTTCCGGGGTGTGTTCGCCCACGAAAACATCGACGGGGCGACACGGATCGGCAATAACGTGGCCGAGGAGATCGTCGGCTGGTACCTGGAGGGGGCCTGGCGTTTCTTTCCGGACTCCTGGAAGAAGGGAAAGCTCGCCCGGTCGGACGCGGCGGTCTTCGTCCGCTACGAGGACTTTGACACGCAATACAGGATGCCCGCGGGGGTGGCGGAAAACCCGGCGGGGGACCGGACCGCCTGGACGCTCGGCGCAAGCTTCTACCTGACTCCATCGCTTGTTGCGAAGGCCGACTACCAGGTCCGGGACGATGCCACGGGACGGGACCTTCCGGATCTGGTGAACCTCGGGATCGGCTGGCAATTCTAAAGTACCCAGCCTGGGGCGAGGCGCGTTCGGGCGCCCCCCCAGGCCGGGAAGGGAGATATACGATGAATCCATGGAGCGGGAATCGTGTTACCGGATGGATCCTTGCTTTCGCTCTCGCTTTTTTGGCTGGGATCGCAGGGTGTGCGGTGGGGAGAACGTCTGTCCCCACCGCGGAGGATCTTTCCGTTGCGGGAGTGCTTTCGGGGAAAACGAACGTTGAAGCCGTCCGGAGGGGACGCGTCATCTTCGTGACGGAGTGCGGGGCCTGCCACAAACTGTACCTGCCGGGGGAGTATTCCCCGCAGGAGTGGCGGCCGATCGTGAAGCGGATGGCGGACAGGGCTTCCCTGGGGACGGAACAAGCCCTTGATCTCGATATGTATCTGACCGCAGCAAGCCTGGCTGCCAGGCAAATGAGATGACCCATGTGCGTCGGATTGATCGGAGGGATGGACAGGCTCGGTAAGCACTACGCGGCAGAAGCGAAACAACGGGGGATCCTGCTTAAGGTCTTCAACGTGCCGGAAGCCTCTATGGCCGCAAAGATCCGGGGCGTGGACGCTCTTGTGATCTTCACAAACAAGGTGTCACACCGGGCAAGGCGGGAGGCCGTTCACGTTGCCCGGTCGCGAAAGATCCCGGTCTTTCTCCACCATTCCTGTGGAGTGTGCACGTTTCGCAGATGTCTCGATTGCCTCAAGATCCGAGTCGAGAAGGGATAAAATGCCTGAATGCGAAAGACTTAATTCGGTGGGGAGACCCGTGGGGGTTCGAGTCCCCCCTTCGGCACCACAACCAATCTTTACCCCACAGCGATTGCCGTCCAAGGGGACTCGAACCGGCGAGGAGCGCCGACCGGGTAGGGAGGAAAAGCCCGACCTTGCGGAGG
>JAKALO010000093.1 GCA_021824125.1 Deltaproteobacteria bacterium
GGAAACTCGTCCACGAGGGGGAATTCGCGGGGGCGCAGTCTTCCCTTGCGGACCTCAACCGCTGCTCGGTCCCGCTCATGGAAATCGTCTCGGAGCCTGATATCCGGACGCCGGAGGAGGCGGGGGGGTACCTGCGCCGGCTGCACGACATCCTGGTCTACCTGGAAGTGTGCGACGGGAACATGGAAGAAGGCTCCTTCCGCTGCGACGCGAACGTCTCCGTGCGGCCGAAAGGGCAGGAGGAATTCGGCACCAGGGCCGAGCTCAAGAACATGAACTCGTTCCGGAACGTGGAAAAGGCACTGGAGCACGAGATACGGCGGCAGGTGGAGCTGATCGAGGACGGGGACAAGGTGGTCCAGGAGACGAGGCTGTGGGACGCCGCGGCCGGCGTGACGATCTCGATGCGGGGAAAGGAGGAGGCGCACGACTACCGGTACTTCCCCGACCCGGACCTGCTCCCCCTGGTCGTGGACGACGCCTGGGTCGATGAGCTGCGGAAGACTATACCCGAACTTCCGGCCGGGAAGATCGTCCGCCTCGCCGGCGAGTACGGGCTGTCCCGCTACGATGCGGGGCTGCTTTCATCCTCGCGCGCCCTGGCCGACTTCTTCGAGGCGTCGGTCGCGTTGTGCGGCGCAAACCCGAAGATCACCGCGAACGAATGCATCCACTGGAAGGAAGCGATTGCCGCGGGGAAGATCTCCCCGGAAACGATCGCACACGTGGTGGAGGACAGGGAAACGGGCGCGATCTCGGCCACGGTCTCCAAGAAGCTGGTCGAACTCGTCATCGAGACGGGAAGGCCGATCCGGCAGATCCGGGACGAGAAGGGGTTGACCCAGGTCTCGGACGCCGGAGCCCTCGAGGAAACCGTCGCGAAAGTGCTGGCCGCGAGCCCGAAAGAGGTGGAAAGCTACCGGGGGGGAAAGGCCGGCCTCCTTTCCTTCTTCGTCGGGCAGGTGATGAAGGAGACCCGGGGGAAGGCCAACCCCAGGATCGTGCAAGAGGTGCTCAAGAAAAAACTCGGAGAGTAGCGTTTCGCAAGACAAGGTCGGGTTGTCCGCGAGACGCCGCACCGGGAGGAAATCATGCGAAGAGTGGCTGTCATCGGTGCGGTCGTCGTTCTCGCAATCGCCCTCCTTGCGGTCGTTCTCCCGAGGCTTGTCTCACTGGAATTCATGAAGTCCCGCGTTGTCGCGGTCCTGGAGGAAAAGTCCGGCCGCAAGGTCGCCTTCTCCCGGATCTCCCTTTCCCTGTTCCCCGCGATCGGCGTCAAAATCACGAACCTCACGGTCTCCGGGGATCCCGGGCATCCCGGAGAAAAATTCCTCGTGGTCCCCGAGATGGAAGTGCGGATGGCGATCGCTCCCCTCCTGGTCGGGAGGGCGGAGTTCACGAAGTTCATCCTGCAGCGCCCCGAAGTCCTGTTCCGCAGGTACAGGGACGGCACCCACTCCGCCACGCAGATAGTGAACCGGCTGGCGAAAGTGGAGCCTGCCGCTCCTCCGTCCGGGGAGAAGGTCGCGGTTGCGTTGAAGTCCCTCTCCGTCGAGGAGGCGAAGGTCCACCTTTTCCTGGAGGGGGAGAACGGGCGGGAGTCGCGCTGGGAGATCGACCCATTCACCTTCCGTCTGTCCGGTATAGGGCGGAGGCGGAACGAGTACGAGATCGAAACCCGTATCGACGGGGCGTTTCGGGGGGAGATCAGTCTGTCCGGGAGCGCCTCCCACAGGGAGGGACCCGTTTCCGACCCGGAGCTTTTCGACGTTGCCGCGAAGGGGAAGTTTTTCGGGCAGCCCGTGAGCGTGGAAGGCACGATTTCCGCGCCGCTGGGGCTCGCGGAAGTGGACGTGACCATGATGTTCCCGAAAATCGACATGGAGAAGATCCAGGGGCTCTTCTCCGCTCCTCCGGCCTGGCTCGCGGAAGCATCCCCGGAAGGCCTGGCCAAGCTGCAGGTCAAAGTTTCCGGGAACCTGCAGGCGATGGGGTTCGAGGCGGAGGCGGACCTTACCCGTTCGGGATGGACAGTGGGGCAGGGCCTCCGCAAGTACATCGACATGCCGTGCACGATCCTGGCGCAGGGGCACCGCTTCCCGGACCTGTTTGTCGTTTCCAACGCGGAACTCAGGTTTCCTCCTCTCCTCCTGATCGCCAACGCTTCACTGGTGCCCTCCACCGGGGTGAGGGAGTGGGCCGCGTCCGCGAGGATCGCGTCTCTTGCCGAATTCGCCAAGAGCCGCGGCGGGGGCCTTTCCAGGTGGGGACCGGTGGGTCGCCTGACCGCCTCGGGCGGGGGGAGGCGGCCCACAGCCTCCGCGAAGGACTGGTGGGCCGTCGGGCTGGACCTGGGGGAGGTCGGGTTCCAGGTCCCGGAGCGGAAACTGGACGTGCGGGCCCTGAACGGGCATGTGGAGCTTACACGTGCCGGGGTCGATTTCCAGCCGCTCGCGGGGCTGGTGAACGGACAGCACTTCTCCCTCCAGGGGAAGATGGCCCTCGGGCCGACGCCGGTCGGGCAGGTCAGCCTGCGGATGCCTTACCTGGACCTCGACAAGCTCTTCCCCCCCGGCGAAGACGGCAAGCCGGCGAAAGGGAAGGAGTCGGTATCCTCTCCCGGGAAAGCCGGGGAAGCACAGGCGATCTCCGCGCGCGGCAACGTGAGAATAGACGCCGGAAAGATCCACGGACTGGAGTTCAAGGACCTGGCCGGCAGCGGACGCTACGAGGGTGGGAACCTGTTCCTGGACTCCCTGCGGGCCCGGTTGTACGGCGGTGAGGCGACGCTTTACGGGAGGGCCCGGCTCACGCCCCCCAAGGATTTCCGGCTCAAGGTGGGGCTCAGGAATGTCGAGGCCTATGAAATCCTTTCCCGGAAGACGAGCCTTAAAGATTTCCTCTCGGGAGCGGTCTCCCTCTCCGCGGATCTTGCGGGAGGGACCGGGGATTTTGCGCGGACTGCCGCGGGGTCGGGATCCTTCCGGGTGACCGGCGGTAAAATCAAGGGGGTCGACCTGTTGGCGTCGGCCGTGGGTATGGCCGGGCTGCGTTCCCTGCTTCCAGCGGCTCCGGCGGTTTCGGCGGGCGAAAAGACCGGCGAAACGTCCTTTTCGGATCTTTCCGCCGATTTCAAGATTGAGAACGGGAAGATCCGGAGCGACGCACTCCGGATAGTCTCGGAAAAGATGGGCCTGAGCGGGTCGGCCGCCATGGGGTTCGACAAGACCTTCGACTTCCACGGGAAACTCCTGCTTTCCAGGGAGATGTCTGATCGGGCGCGGATGACCGCGGGTAAATTCCTGACGGACTCCTCGGGGCGGGTGGAAATCCCTCTCGTGATGTCGGGGCCCGTGACCTCACCCGCGATTGCGATCGACTCCGATGCGCTCGCCAGGGGCCTGGCGGGAAAGGCGGTACGGACCCTTACGGATCGGTTCACGGAGGGCGCCGCCGACCCCGGGGCGGCGAAGGAGAAACAGGCGGCCCCCGATCAGGCGGGGAAGGCGCTCGAAGGTCTTTTCCGGAAGATTCTGCCGGGGAAAAAATAGGAGGGGGAGAGAGGTTGTCCATACGAACCATCGAGTGGACCGGGGACTCCCTGTTGCTTCTCGACCAGCGCGCTCTCCCAGGCAAGGAGTCGGTCCTTCGCTGTTCGAACGCCTCCGGCGTCGCCGGGGCGATCCGGACGATGGTGGTCCGGGGGGCGCCGGCGATCGGTGTTGCGGCGGCTTTCGGCCTGGTGCTGGCGGTTCCCTGCACCCGCGGCGGGAAGCGGCCGTGGAGGGAGGCGTTCGCCGCCGCCGCGGAGGAGCTCGGGGGGACGAGGCCCACCGCCGTCAACCTGTTCTGGGCCATCGAGCGGATGCGCGGGGCGGCTTCCACGCTTCCGGACGACCCGGAAGAGGCGAGGCGCGGGCTCGAGAACGAGGCCGTCGCCATATACGAAGAGGACATCGCCGCAAATCGGGCGATGGGCGCCCACGGGGCGCGGCTCCTTCCCGACGGGGCCTCCGTGCTCACGCATTGCAACGCGGGGGCGTTGGCGACCGCGGGCTACGGAACGGCGCTGGGGGTGATCCGCGCGGCTTACGCCGCCGGGAAGAGGATCCACGTCTACGTCGACGAGACGCGGCCGTTCCTGCAAGGGGCGAGGCTCACGGCGTGGGAGCTCATGAAGGACCGGATACCCTGCACGCTCGTCACCGACAACATGGCCGCCAAGCTCCTCGGGGACGGAAAGATACAGGCGGCGATAGTGGGGGCGGACCGGATCGCGGGAAACGGCGACGTAGCGAACAAGATCGGCACGTACGGCGTGGCGGTCCTGTGCCGCGTCCACAAGGTACCCTTCTACGTGGCGGCGCCCTGCTCGACGATCGACCCGGGCGTCCGCACGGGAAAGGGAATTCCCATAGAAGAGCGCGACGCGGACGAGGTCACGCACCTTGCGGGCAAGAGGATCGCGCCGGACGGCGTCCGCGTTTACAATCCCGCCTTCGATGTGACGCCGGCCAGGTACGTCACCGCCATAGTGACGGAAAAGGGGGTCCTTCTCCCGCCCTTGTCCCGGGCGATCCGGGATCTTTTTCGGTGAAGCGCGCCGCCGGCCCACCCGATAAACCTCCCCACTCGCGATCCCTGTGCGACAGGCTTCTGGAGCTCGGCGTGGGAGACACGCCGCGGGCCATGGCGTTGATCGGGGAAATACGGAAGCGCCTCTCGTGGGGGGAACCGGAGATCGCCATCGCCATCGAGGGGGCGCGGGCCGCCCCGGACCCCATGGTTTTCCTTCTCAACCTTTCCAAGATGGCGGACGCCATCCCGCCGGAAGAGCTCTCCGACGCGCTGGCCCGCCCGGGTGTTCTCCCGGTCCTGGGAGCGCTGATCGGGGGGTCGGAGTTTCTCGCGGAGCAGGTTGCGCGCCGCCGGGAGATCTTCTCCTGTCTTTTCCGGGACGACGGATTCAAGCGCCGCCCTGCGCCACGGGAGCTGGTCTCGGAGGCCGTCTCGGCGGCCGCGCGAAGCGGCGACGAGGCGGATGTCAAGGCCGCCCTGCGCCGGATCAAGCTGCGCGAAGTGGCAAGGATCGGGGCGCGCGACCTTTCGGGCATCGCCTCCCTGGCCGAGGTGATGGAAGACCTTTCCGCGCTGGCGTCCGCGACGCTCGAAGGCGCGCTCTTTTTCGCGCGACGCCTGCTCACGGAACGGTATGGGGCGCCGCGGATCGAGGGCGCGGAATGGCGCGATTGCGGTTTCGTCGTGATGGGGATGGGAAAACTCGGCGCCCGCGAGCTGAACTTCAGTTCCGACATCGACCTGCTCTATCTCTACGAGACGGACTCCGGGACGACCGACGGCGGCAGGGAGGGGAAGCCGGTCTCCCTTCACCAGTACTTCGTCCGGCTTTCGGAAACGATCACGCGCATCGTCTCGGAAGTCACGGAGGACGGTTTCGTTTTCCGCGTGGACCTGAGATTGCGGCCGGAAGGGACCCGGGGGGACCTGGCCAACTCCCTACGCTCGGCCGAGATCTACTACGAGTCCTGGGGGCAGACGTGGGAACGCGCCGCGCTGATCAAGGCGCGTCCGGTGGCGGGGGATCTCCAGGTGGGGGAGGAGTTCCTGCGGATCGTCACCCCCTTCGTGTACCGGAAATACCTGGACTTCACCTCCATCGAGGAAATCAAGGAGATGAAGGACAGGATAAACCTCGCGGCCGCCCGCGCACGGAAGGGGGGCCGGGACGTGAAGCTCGGGGCGGGGGGGATCCGGGAGATCGAGTTTTTCGCGCAGGCGCACCAGCTGATCTACGGGGGGAAGAACCCCGCGCTCCGCCTGCGGGGGACGTTGGAGGCGCTTTCGGAACTGGTCCGGCAGGGGATCGTCCCGGAGGAGGAGCGCAAGTCGCTCGCGGAGGCGTACGCGTTCCTGAGGACGCTGGAGCACCGGATCCAGATCTTCCAGGAGCGGCAGACGCACGTTCTGCCGAGGCGGGAGGAGGACATGCGCCGCCTGTCGCGGACGATGGGGCTCCCGGACGGAGATGCGCTCCTCGCCGGGCTGGACCGGCACTCCGGGAACGTCCGGTCGATCTACGGCAGGCTCTTCCGCGGCGCCAGGGAGGAGCTCCCTTCCGATATCCCGCACGAAGTCGTGACGCTGTTTTTCCAGGAGATCGAGGAGGACGAGATCGTCCCCCGGCTGGCGGCCCTGGGGTTTTCCGATCCCCTCGCCGCGCGACGGAACCTCGCCGTCCTTCGGGAAGGCCCGCCCTTCGTGCGGCTTCCCGCCCGCGCGAGGCGGTACCTGGAGAAGGTCGGCCCCGCCATGCTTTCACGCGTGATCCGCACCCCCGACCCCGACATGGCGCTCGCTCACACCGAGCGCTTCCTGGCGGCGATCGGTGCGCGGACGATGTTCTACGCGATGCTCTTCGAGAACCCGAGGGTGATCGATACGCTGGTCCACCTCTTCGGGAGCAGCCGGTTTCTCTCTGGCTATCTGCTGCGCCACCCGGAACTGCTGGACACCTTCATCAAGCAGGATCTTTCCTCATTCGTGAAGACGAAGTCCGATCTGCGGAGGGAACTGGGGGAAATCCTCGCAACCTGCGCCGACTTCGAGCAGGAGATGGACGAACTGAGGCGCTTCAGGAACCTGGAGACTCTCAGGATCGGCGCGCACGACCTGGCGGGCAACCTCTCCCTGGAGGAAGGGATGCAACAGGTCTCCGCGCTGGCGGAGGTGCTGCTCTTCAACGCGGTGGCCATCGCCCGGAGGGAGGTGGCTCGCCGGTTCGGCGTCCCGATGACCGGAGCGGAAGGAGGCGGGGAGGAGGCACGCTTCTGCGTGCTGGGAATGGGAAAGCTCGGCGCCGGGGAGCTCTCGTATCACAGCGACCTCGACATCATCTTTCTTTACTCCGGCGCCGGGGAGACCGTGCCGGCGCCGGGGGCCGTGCCTGCGGAGTTCCGTAAGGTGGGGAACCACGAGTACTTCGCGAAAGTGGCCCAGCGGCTTATCTCGATACTGACCACGGTGACGCGGGAGGGGTACGTCTACAAGCTCGACACCCGCCTGCGCCCTTCCGGAAACGCCGGCCCCCTGGTCTCCTCCCTCGCGGCGTTCGAAAGGTACCACGAGCGGTCGGCCCAGCTGTGGGAGCGCCAGGCGCTGCTCAAGTGCCGCTTCGTCGCGGGGGACCGGGGGTTCGGGAAAAAGGTCGAGGAGATGGTGGGCAGGTTCATCTACGAGCGGCCGCTTCCCCCCGGCGCGGCGGAGGAGATCCACAGGTTGCGGATGCGCATGGAGGTCGAGCTGGGACGGGAGCGCACCGACCGGCTGAACCTCAAGGTGGGGCGTGGCGGGGTCGTCGATGTTGAGTTCGCCGCGCAATACCTGCAGCTGCTGCATGGACGCGAACATCCATCCGTGCGTACCCGGTCCACACTGAAGGCGCTTCACGAGTTGTCGCTTGCGGGTGTCCTCTCTCCGGAGGACTTCGAAGGGCTGGACGAAGGATATCGTTTCCTGCGCGGCCTGGAGGTCCGGATGCGCCTCTCACACGACGCATCCATCGAACAGTTCGACCCCGGGGGGCTGGACTCCGTGTTGGTGGAACGATACCGGGAGGAAACCGGGCGGATCCGCAATATATACCTGAAGGTCCTGGGACTCCCCGGCTAACCGATCTCGTCGTCCGGAAAATCGAACAAAGGGAGCCGTTTAATCCATTCGGAAACCATGCCCTGGGGGACGGGCGGAAGTCCCGGGCCGGACTCGACGTCCAGCATCGCGTTCCGGATCTCCATCAGCAGCTGGACGTTGAAGCCGCCGATGTCCTCCCAGTTGGCGTTCTGCACCCGTTTATGATCATAGAATTGCGCCACGTTTTCCTCTCCTGCTGATTAGAACGGACGGAGAGGGAAAAAGATTCAGTAAAAAAATCCCCCCCCCCGGATTAGCGAATGAATCTATAGGTGAAGCACTCAATTGTCAAAGGAAAATTTTTTTCATGAGGGGTAGGGACCCGCAGGCAGGTTCAACCGGTTCTGCGGGTTGCGGGACTCGCCAACGGAGGTGACCCGGATCCCCGCGAAGTCGGAGACGGGGCACTTGTACTCGCAGACGCCGCATCCGATGCACAGGTCCACGACGACGACGGGGACCTTCACGGCGCGGCCGCCTTTCCCCGGGCGCTCGGTGAACTCGATCGCTTTCCTGGGCGTCGGGCAATGTTCCTCGCAGACGATGCAGGGGGTCCCCTGGGCGAAGGGGATGCACCGCGAGGGGTCGACGAACGCCAGGCCGATGACGGTCTTCCGCTTCTCCTCCGGGGTGAGCTTACGGATCGCGGACGTGGGGCAGACCTGCCCGCACAGGGTGCAGTTGTACTCGCAGTAGCCGATCTTCGACACAAGCACTGGAGTCCAGATCCCCTCGATCCCGGCCGAGAACAGGGTGGGCTGGAGGCCTCCCGTGATGCAGACCTTCATGCACTCGCCGCAGCGTACGCAACGGGAAAGGAAGTCGTCCTCGACTCGCGACCCCGGGGGACGGACGAGCTCCGGCGCAGGCTTCGCGGAGGCGGGGGACGTCTTCATGACGGCGGCCGAGGCCGCCCCGACGGCGACGGATGCGATTATGGCCCGGCGGCGGACGTCGAGCCTGTCCTGCGTTCCGCGGGCGGCGGTAAACTTCCACTCGAGGGCGCCTTCCGGGCAGGCCGCCGTGCAGTTGAAGCAGGTCACGCACTCCGACGGCGACCAGTTCTTCTCCGTGTGCGGGTTGGCCCCGCCGGCGCAGACGTCGCGGCAGCCCATGCAGTGCGTGCACTTCTCGTTCATCGACAATCTCAGAAGCCCTGCGCGGGAGAGGAGCCCCAGGAGCCCCCCGAGCGGGCAGACGAAGCGGCAGAAGAAACGCGTCCGGTAACGGTCGAGGGAAAGCAACAGTAGAAACAGGGCGAAGAACAGGAAGGCCTGCTCGTAGCGGGCGGGATAGAAGGAAAGGAAATGGGCCCGCAAAAAAGTGTACACGCCGTCGAAGACG
>JAKALO010000094.1 GCA_021824125.1 Deltaproteobacteria bacterium
CGTGAGCCTGCTGTTCTACGTTTTCGGGAAGCCGTTGATCCTCGTGATGACGAAGTCTCCCTTTCACGAGGCGTACAAGGTCATCGGCCTGGCGGCGACGGCGAGCTTCCTGACAGGCATGTTCAGCCTTTTCCTGCCCGCGGTCTATTTCGCTCGTGAAGTGAAATATGTCAGCATCGTCCAGGGGGCCGCGGCCGTGGGCGCCCTGCTCATCAACCTCGCCTTGATCCCCGTGCTGGGCATCGTGGGCGCGGGGGTTTCCCTCGTCCTGGGAACGCTGCTCATGATCCTCCTGATGCACGCCTGGAACCGGAGGCGAGGGAGCGTGTACCTGGATATAGCCTACGAGTGGAACCGGATCCTTGCGTACTCGCTGGGCTACGTCGCGTGCGCGGGGCTGATGAGCGTGAGAAGGACCTTCACGGTGGCGCAGGAACTCGGTCTGTCCGCCGTCGTGGCGGTCGCGCTCGTCCTCGGGGTTTATTCCCTGCTCAACGAGCCGGAGAGGAAGGCGTTGGGAAGGTACCTGACCACGGCGGGCCAGGGGGGCTGAGGAAATGACGGGCGGCGTCGACGTCTACGAAAAAACACCCCTCTCGGTGGTCGACGGAATCCCGGTCTTCTCCACCCCGGACGACTACGTCGACAACTACGTCCGCATATCCGCGGACCACCTCCATTCGCTGAAAAGCGAAGGCAGGAACCCCTTTATCCCGGAAGAAATCTGGATGGAGGCGGAAGGCTCGACCCGGGACCTCGTGGAAAAGTATTCCGGGAAAGACGCCCGGATACTGGATGTAGGGGTCGGGCTGGGGCGCCTGCTCTCCCCCATGGACGGTTGCCGGAAATACGGGATGGACATTTCCCTCGAGTACCTAAAGGTCGCCAGGGACAAGGGGATCGAGGTCTGTCTTTCCCGCATAGAGGACATGCCGTACCGGAAGGAATCGTTCGACGTCGTCGTGTGCACGGACGTGCTCGAGCACGTCGTCGACCTGAACCTCTGCTGCGGCCGGATCCTTTCCGTGCTGAAAAAAGGCGGGATCCTGGTCGCCAGGGTTCCCTACAGGGAGGACCTGGGCAGCTACCTGGACCCCGGGTATCCTTACAGGTACGCCCACCTGAGGAGTTTCGACGAGCACTCGCTGCGGATCCTCTTCGAAAAGATCTTCCCTTGCCGTTTCCTCGAGTGGACGACGGCGGGGTACCGCGAGGACCGGACCCGGCTCCGATACCGCCTGCCGGCGGGCGAAGGCATATTGATGAGGCTCGTCTCGCTGGCCAGGCTTGGAGGGGAGTCCTGTTACCGGAAAACCCTGCGGAAAGCGTTTTTCCCGATCGAGTTCAACGCGGTGATCAGGAAAGAGGCGTAACCGGATGCCGGCGGATTCGTCCACATGCCAGTGAAATCACCCCTCCTGGTCGACGGCATCCTGCTCCTGTACCACCACCCCCTGCTCCTGAACGCCCCGACCATTATGGAGCATGTGGAGGCCTTCGAGAGGCACTCGCGGTACAAGGTCTGGAAGCTGAACACGGAGCTGGGGTTCCCGCGCGGACTGGCGCGGATCCGGTTCCCGGTCGTCGTGCTCCACTATTCCTTGTGGGGGACGACGGGCTACCACCTCGACGAGGGATTCCTGTCCTGGCTGGACGGCGGCGGGGGCGGCCGCAAGATAGCGTTCTTCCAGGACGAGCACCACTACTGCGGGCAGCGGTTCGCCTTCATCGACAGGCACGGGATCGACTGCATCTACTCGCTGATCGAGCCGCGGTATGTCCCCATGGTCTACGGGAAATACACGAGCGCATCGAGGGTCGCCTACAACATCCCCGGATACGTAAGCGACGATCTTTTGGACAAGGCCGCCCGTTTCCGTCTCCCGCCGGCGGAGCGCCCGATCGACATCGGGTACCGGGGGCGGGAGTTGAGCTATTACATGGGCCGCGGCGCGCGTGAGAAAACCGAGATCGCGCACGAGTTCCGGAGGCGGGCGGCCGGCACGGGGCTTTCGCTCGACATCGACACGCGGGAGGGGGGCCGCCTCTACGGAGATTCGTGGCACCGGTTCCTGGGGAGCTGCAAGGGGTTCCTGGGGGTGGAGGCGGGCGTCTCGATCTTCGACCTGGAGGATGCCGTCCGGACGGAGTACGAGCGGCTGATCCGGGCGGAACCGGGGATGACGTTCGAGGAGATGGAGGAGCGGCTCCTGTCCCGCTGGGAGGACAACATCTATTACCGCACCATCAGTCCGCGGCACTTCGAGGCCGCCGCCTTCGAGACCTGCCAGGTCCTCTACGAAGGGAGGTATTCGGGGATCCTCACGCCGCTGCGGCACTACATCCCCCTGAAGAAGGACTTCTCGAATTTCGATGAAGCGCTGGGAATGTTCCGGGACGAGACGTTCCGACGGGAGATCACGCAATGCGCCCGCCGGGAACTGATTGACTCGGGAAAGTACAGCTACCGGAATTTCATCCGGTCCTTCGACGAGGAATTGACCGGGATGCGGCCGGCCGCCGGACTGGATGCGGGCGACATATCCGGCGTGGACGCGCTCCTCGCGGCGGACTATGCCCGCCGGATGTTCAAGGTGAAGGCTAAGGCTTTGTTATACAAACAATTTCCCGGCAGGCGATATCTGGTAAGATGGGTCAAGGCGATTCTGCGGAGGCCATGACACAAGGGAAACGGGGTGGAATGGTTCGACGATCTTCCGTCACGATCGAAGAGGTACGAGACTATTGGGATAAAAATCCGCTGTGCGCCAGCGGGATTCCCCATCCCATCGGTTCCCCGGAATACTTTTCCTTCTACGACGGGCTGCGGGAAGCGAACGAGACGCCGGAGTTCTCCTGCGGGCTTCACGAATACCGGAAGTTCGCGGGAAAACGTGTGCTCGACGTGGGGTGCGGAAACGGCTATGTCCTCGAGAGGTACGCCCGGGAAGGGGCGGAGGTCTTCGGCGTCGACATCACGGAGACCGCGGTCGACCTCTGCCGGAAACGGTTCGCGCTGTCGGGGCAAAAGGGCGACTTCCGGGTGGCTGACGCGGAGTCGCTCCCTTTCGGCGACGGGTCGTTCGACTGCGTCTGCTCCATGGGGGTCCTTCACCACACCCCCCGCCCGGATAAGGCGGTCGCGGAGATCCACCGCGTGCTTGCGGCCGGCGGAATGTTGATCGTCATGTTCTACCACCGGAACAGCCTGTATCACCGGGTGGGCATGCCGCTGCGGTGGCTGCTCACCGGCAAGCCCGTCCGGCGGCAGGTCGACGAGGTGGACGGGATCGGGAACCCGAAGGGCGACGTGTTTTCCCGGAAGGAACTCGCGGAACTGCTCTCGCGGTTTTCGGGGCTCGAGTTCTTTTCCGGGCTGCTCACGGGAGAGATGATCCTCCCGGTAATCGGGAAGGCCCTGTTCCCCGGATCCGTTCTGAAGCGGCTGGAAAGGCGCTTCGGCTGGTTTCTGTATGCCAAGGCGGTGAAGCCGTGAATCCACGCTCGCGAAGGAATCCCACATGTGCGGAATAGCCGGCATCTACCGCCTGACCGACGAAAAGTATACGGACGTGCGCCGGCACCTGGCGGTGATGAACCGGATCCAGGCGCACCGGGGGCCGGACGACGAGGGGACCTGGATCCATCCACGCGAGCGGGGAGGGTTCGCCCACCGGCGACTCAGCATCATCGACCTCGCCACCGGCGCGCAGCCGATGACGGGGAGCTGCGGGAACACGATCTGCTACAACGGCGAGATCTACAATTACATCGAGCTGCGGCAGGAGCTCGCCGGCTACGATTTCCGCACCACCTCCGACACGGAAGTGATCCTGGCGGCATACCGCAAGTGGGGCGTGGACTGCGTCCAGCGCCTCCGTGGGATGTTCGCCTTCGCCCTCTGGGACGATTCGAAAAAGACGCTTTTCTGCGCGCGCGACCGGTTCGGCATCAAGCCGTTCTGCTATGCGACCGTCGGCGACGTCTTCTACTTCGCCTCGGAGGCGAAGGCGCTCCTTCCGTTCCTGCCGGCCGTGGAGACCGATCCTGTCTCCCTCAAGGAGTACCTCGTCTTCCAGTTCTGCCTGGAAGGCAGGACCCTCTTCAAGGGGGTCCGCGAGCTTCCCCCCGCCCACCGGATCACGATTCGCGACGGCGCCCCCTCCATAGAGAGGTACTGGGAGATCTACTACTCCCTCGACTTCGACCACACCCCCAGGTACTTCGAGGAGCGGCTCCGCCACCTGGTGGAGGATTCCATCCGGGTCCACGTCCGCAGCGACGTCCCCGTGGGGGCCTACGTGAGCGGGGGGATCGATTCGAGCGTGGTCGCCTCCGTCGGCTCGCGCCTGCACGCCGAACCAGACTGGAAGGCGTTCCACGGGAAGTTCTCCCACGGCGCCGCCTACGACGAGAGCCCGTATGCGCGCGCCCTGGCGGAGATGAAGGGGCTCTCGCTCCACGAAGTGGAAATCGGCAGCGGCGATTTCGTCGACTCGATCCGGAAGGTCATCTACCATCTCGACTACCCGGTAGCGGGCCCCGGCTCCTTCCCGCAGTACCACGTATCCCGGCTCGCGGCGAAGCACCGGAAGGTCGTGCTCGGAGGCCAGGGAGGAGACGAGGTATTCGGGGGCTACGTGCGGTACCTGATCGCCTACTTCGAGCAGTGCATAAAGGGGGCGATCGAGGGGACGCTTCACTCGGGGAACTTCATCGTCACCTACGAATCGATCATCCCCAACCTCGTGATGCTGAGGAACTACAAGCCCCTCCTGCAGGAGTTCTGGCGGGAGGGTATCTTCGAGGACCTCGACCGGAGGTATTTCCGCCTGATCAACCGCGCCTCGACCCTGGAGAACGAGATCCGGTGGCGGGAGATCGGGGACTACTCCCCGTTCGAGGCGTTCCGGGCGATCTTCAACGGGAGGAACGTCGGCAAGGAGTCTTACCTCGACAAGATGATGAACTTCGATTTCAAGACGCTCCTCCCCGCGCTCCTGCAGGTCGAGGACCGGATGAGCATGGCGCACGGGCTCGAGTCCCGCGTCCCGCTCCTGGACCACCCGCTCGTCGAGTTCACCGCCACGATGCCCTCCAACATCAAGTTCAAGGACGGGACGCTGAAGATGGTCTTCGTCAACGCGATGCGGAACGAGCTCCCGGAGGCGATCCTTAACCGGAAGGACAAGATGGGCTTCCCCGTTCCGCTGAACGACTGGCTGAAGAAGGAGCTGAAGGAGTTCGTCAACGACATATTCCGCTCGCGGAAGGCGAAGGAGCGGCCCTGTTTCAACAGCGAGGAGATCCTGAAAGGCATCTCGAGGGAATCGCAGTTCGGCCGGAAGGTCTGGGGGCTTCTCTCCCTGGAGCTATGGCACCAGGAGTTCCAGGACCGGCAACACGACTTCAGGAGATTGCTGACCGATGGAGGTGGCGAAGAATGAAAGTGCTGATCACCGGGGGGGCCGGGTTCATCGGCTCGCACCTCGCCGAGAAGCTGCTGCTGAGAGGGGACACCGTACTGGTCGTCGACAACTTCGCCACGGGCAGGAGGGACAACCTGGCGCCCCACGCGAACCTCACCGTGGTCGAGGGGTCCATCGCGGACGGGCAGCTCGTGGACAGGCTGTTCGGGGATTTCGGGCCCGACAAGGTGGTGCACGCCGCCGCTTCCTACAAGGACCCCGACAACTGGGTCGAGGACGTCCGTACCAACGTCCTTGGCTCGGCGAACGTGGCCGCGGCCTCGAAGCGTTCGGGGGTCGGGCGGCTCATCTACCTGCAGACTTCCCTGTGCTACGGGCTGCACCCGGTGGAACAGCCGATCACCTTCAACCACCCCCTGTTCTCGGGGGGCTACTCCGGCGGGAGCAGCTACGCGATCACGAAGACCTCCGGCGAGCAGTTCATCGACCTTTCCGGGGTGGATTTCCTCTCCTTCCGCCTGGCCAACGCCTACGGACCGAGGAACCTTAGCGGGCCGCTCCCGACGTTCTTCCACCGGCTGACCGGAAACCTGCCGTGCTTCGTCGTGGACACCCGGCGGGATTTCATCTTCGTGGGCGACCTGGTGGAGGTGCTCGTGAAGGCGCTGGACGGCGTGGGGACGAAAGGGTACTACCACATCTCCAGCGGCTCCGACTACTCCATCAAGGAGCTGTTCGACGGCGTGGTCAAGGCGCTCGGCGTCCGCCTGGACAAGGAAGTGGAGGTGCGGCCCCGCAACCCGGACGACGTCCCCACGATCCTGATCGACCCGTCGAAGACGAACCGGGATTTCGGGTGGAAGACGCACACCCCGCTCGGGGAGGGGATCCGGGCCGCCATCGAGTGGTACAGGACGCACGGGGTCACCACGACGTTCACCCACCTGAAGGACCTCGGCGAGAAGAAGTGACCGCGGAGAGGCCGGAGAGTTTCGACGACCGCTCCGTGGTGGTCGTGGGCGGGGCCGGGTTCGTGGGGGGGAACCTGGTGCGGATGATTCTTTCGGGCTGGCCGTCCGCCCGGGTCCTGGTGATCGACAACCTGCTCTCCTCGGAGCGGGAGAACGTCCCGAAAAGCCCGCGCGTCCGCTTCGTGAAGGCGTCCATCACGGGCGCCAGGGCCCTCTCGCTTCTCGACGACGGCCACGACTACATCTTCCACCTTGCCACCTACCACGGGAACCAGAGCTCGATCCACGACCCGCTCGCCGACCACGAGAACAACACGCTCACCACGCTAAGGCTCATGAACCACGTGAAGGGCTTCCGCCGGCTCAGGAAGCTGGTCTACTCCTCCGCGGGGTGCTCGGTCGCGGAGAAGACGTTCGGCGAGGCCGAGGCGACCAAGGAAGACGCGCCTCTCTCCCTGGTCCAGGACAGCCCCTATTCGATCTCCAAGGTGGTCGGGGAGTTCTATTCCGTCTACTTCCACCGTCAGCACGGCCTTCCAACGGTGCGCGCCCGGTTCCAGAACGTTTACGGCCCGGGGGAGATACTGGGCGCAGGCAGGTGGCGCGGGACCCCCGCGACCGTATGGAGGAACGTCACCCCGACGTTCGTCTACAAGGCGCTGAAAGGGATGCCGCTTCCCCTGGAGAACGACGGCGTCGCCACCCGCGACTTCATCCACGTCGATGACGTTTGCCGCGGGCTCGTCGCCTGCGCGCTCCGGGGGGAGCCGGGGGACGTCTACAACCTGGCGAGCGGGAAGGAAACGTCCATCCGGGATCTTGCAGGGGCGATCAACGAGATGACCGGCAACTCCGCCGGCGTCCTGCTACTGCCGAGGCGGCCGTGGGACCACTCGGGGAGAAGGTTCGGGAGCACGGAGAAGGCGTCGGGCCGGCTTGGCTTCAGGGCCTCGGTGGGTTTGAGGGAAGGCCTTTCCGGGACGATCGGCTGGACGCGGAACAACCTGGAGCTCATCGAGCGGTGCATCGGCAAGCACGCGGAGCACATGCCGTTGTGAACGGATCGAGGATCAGGACCGCCGTCCTCCACGCGGCGTACACCGACCTGTTTTCGTATTACGACGACTGGAAGGACGCCTTTCTTCGGGACCCGGGGTTCGACGCCGACGCCGTAAACGTATGCGATCGACGCGGACTCGCGCGCCTTGCGGACCGGATCGGGGAGTACGACCTGGTCGTGCTCCTCCACTCCACCAACGCCGACACGCTCGAGCACGTCGACCGCTGCAGGGGCATGCTCTGCCGGCGCAGGGGAAAGCTCCTGTCCTTCGTCGGCAACGAGGTAAACCTTCCCGGCGTTTCCCTGGGGGGAAAGATCGACTTCCTGCGGGAAGTCGGGGCGGAGTTCATCGGCACACAGCTCCCTCTCGACGCCGGGCAGTGGCTATACGAGGAGTGCCGCGGCTCCCGGGTGGTCCCCCTCCCGCACGCGCTTAACCCCGAGGCCTTCCGGCCCGTCGTTCCGCAGGCGGCGCGCGAGATCGACATCGGCGCCCGGTCGCACCAGTATCTCCCTTTCCTGGGGGACGACGAGAGGAACCGGATGCTGGGCTATTTCCTCGGCGGGCCTTTCGACCCGCCGATGCGGGTCGACATCGACACCCGGGCCCGGCTGAACCGGGAGGGGTGGGCCGCGTTCCTCAACCGGTGCAAGGGTACGATCGCCACCGAGGCGGGGTCCTATTACCTCGAGCGGGACGACCGGACGGTCCGGGCGATCCAGGACTACGTGAACGAGAAGAAGGGCAGGGAGGGCGTCCGGGTGGTGCGGAAAGGGTCCTTGCTGGAAAAGGCGGGCCTCGCTATCCCCCGCGCGCTGAGGCGCAGGATGAAAGGCATGCTGGAGGCCGCGAACATCCGGCAGGAGTTTCTCGTGCACCAGGCGGCGGACTACGAGGAGATCCGCGACCGGTTTTTCGCGGACCTTGCGAAACCGCCTGTATACACCAAGGCGATCTCCTCGCGGCACTTCGACGCCATCGGCGCCAAGACGTGCCAGATCATGTTCCCCGGGCGGTTCAACGGCATCCTGCGCGCGGACGAGCACTACCTGGCGCTCCAGAGGGACTTCTCCAACGTCCGGGACGTTCTTTCCCGCTTCGCCGACGGGACGTACCGGGCGGGGATGGCGGACCGCGCTTACGAATACGTCATGGAGGAGCACACCTACCGGAACCGGCTTTCGGTGGTGAGGAAACTCCTGGAGGAGCCCGGCGGGGGATGAACTCTTCCGCGGCGGCCGGGGAGGAAAGGGTTCTCAGGACGTCCGGTTCCACCGCTCGACGAGCGCGGAGATGATCG
>JAKALO010000095.1 GCA_021824125.1 Deltaproteobacteria bacterium
CGAGCTGTGCGGACGC
The DNA here is from genome assembly GCA_021824125.1 of Deltaproteobacteria bacterium. GTDB lineage: Bacteria > Desulfobacterota > Deferrimicrobia > Deferrimicrobiales > Deferrimicrobiaceae > JAKALO01. Next base: position 17 of record JAKALO010000095.1, read on the forward strand.
GGCGTGCCGCTCCGGCCCGGATCGAAGATCCGGTACCTGCTGGCCGACGGGAAAGGACGGGCGATGGGGTTCCTGGACGGGAACGAGACGCCGGACTTCGCGCGGTACGAAGAGATGCTGCGGGAGGCGGAAGAGGAACTGCTCGGGCTTGTCGCCGCCATCCGTCCTTAGCGATCAGTCCAGGTCGATGTCGCGAAGCGGCTTGGCCGTCGGCTCTTCCTTCGCCTTTTCGAGAAAGTCCTTGAACTTCTTTTCCATCGTGGCGCCGCGCCCTTTATCCGCCTCGACGATCTGCTGGAATTTCTCGTGGATGCGGGACGACTCTTCCTTGAGAAGCTGTTGGGCGTCCGAAAGGGATGCCTCCTTGCGTACGTTTACGGGCTGGCGGCTTTCCAGGACAACTCCCCGCGCCGCATCGACGACGAGGCCGGTTCCGCAGCACGGGCAGTCCACCTTGACTACTGACCGGTTTTCGAATGGGTCGGGCATGGCGTCACTCCTTTACGGAAGTCCTTTTGCCTGTTCCGGTTATAAGTATAAAGCAGCATTGTGACGTTTTTTGACAGTTCTCCCCGGGCATTCGGGTTTCCTGCCCTGATTTGTCTCCCCCTTTCCTCGTCGCCTCACATAATGTATTGTTATTGATGAACAATTAATTTTTCATACTTGGCATATTTATTTCATAAGAAATACATCAGGGAAACAGGAGATTCGGCGCTTTCACTTCAACCAGGAGGGAATGTATGAAACGCGCACTTCTTCTCGCGATCCTTCTGGTGGCGGTACCGGCCCTTGCGTTGGCTTCCTCTCCAACGGTCCAGGAAACCATCGGGGTGGTGCGGAACTCCTCGGGCACGGCCGCCGTAACACGCGGCGGACTGGATCTCCCTGTTTCCGCGGGGACGAAACTCCTCGTGGATGACATCCTTCACACCGGCGTCGACGGATCGATAGGCGTCATCCTCAGGGACAACTCCACGATCTCCATCGGCCCCGGAAGCCGCCTGGTCCTCCGTAAATTCCTCTTTTCGCCTTCCGAAGGGAAATTCGGCATGCTGGTCCGGATCTCCAGGGGGACGATGGCCTACATCTCGGGTCTCATCGGCAAGCTCTCCCCCGAATCGGTCCGGTTCGAAACGCCTGTTGCCACCATCGGCATCCGGGGTACCCGATTCGCAGTGAAGGTGGATGAGTAGAGGCGGCGCGGGGCCGGGTCCGCAAGAAATGTCGCGCCGCATCGCCGCCTGCCTTGCCGTCCTCCTGTTCGCCGCCTCGTGCGCCACGGTGCCGCAGGCGCCTCCTCCGGCGAAGGCCCGTGGAACCTTCATCCTGCTCCCCGACGACCAGGGGAAAACCGGCGCGATCACCGTGTCCGGCGCGGGGGGCGAACGCCTCCTGACGAAGCCTCGCGAGGCCCTGGGGGTCGAGGCCGGCAACCCTCCGGGCGACACGTTCATAATGACCGAGAAGGAGGTGAATGCCCAGGTCGGACCCGTTCTGAACGCCCTCCCGCCGCCGCCTTTGCAGTTCGTCCTCTATTTCCTGCACGACACCGCCGATCTCACGGTGGAGTCGCGCAAACGGATGCGGGAGGTCGTCCGGACCATCCGGGACCGGGCACCGGTGGACGTGAGCGTGGTGGGGCACACGGATACCGTGGGCGACAAGGAGTACAACTACCGGCTTTCCTTCAAGCGGGCGCAGGCGGTGGCCGCCCTTCTCGCCACGGAAGGGGTGGACCCATCGATCCTCGACATCGCATCCCACGGGAAGGACAATCCCCTCGTTCCCACAGGCGACCAGGTCCCCGAGCCACGGAACCGCCGCGTCGAGATAACGGTGCGATAAGTTGCGTCGCAAATACCGTTCTCCCGCCCTGCGCGTCGTCATCCCCGGCGTACTGCTGACCCTTCTCCTCATGACCTTGAGCATCTGGCCCCCTCCCCTGGCCACGTTCCTGGAGGGGAAGATCTACGATTCCTACATGCGCCACACCCATCGCCCGCCGGCGTCCGGCTCCGTGACGGTGGTGGACATCGACGAGACCAGTCTTGCCGCCCTGGGCCAATGGCCGTGGCCCCGCTACAGGGTAGCCGCGCTTCTCGGGAAAATCCGGGACGCCGGCGCGGTTGCCGTGGGTCTCGACATGGTATTCGCCGAGCCCGACCGGGCGTCGCTTCGCCCCCTCTCCGGCGAGATCCTTCGCGACCTCGGGGTCAGGATCGCCCTTGCCGGCGTCCCGCCGGAGGCCCAGGACAACGACCGGGCCCTGGCTGATGCCCTTGCCGGCGGCCCCTTCGTTCTGGGCTACCAGTTCGACTTCGAGGCGGCGCGTGGCGAGTCGTGCGTCCTTCACCCGTTGCGGGGGGCCGTGCGCTCGGACGGCAATGCGGAAAGCGCGGTCGGCATGTTCGACGCCCCGGGAGTCGTCTGCAACCTTCCCGCCCTTTCACGTGCGGCCGGCGCCTCCGGGTTCTTCAACGTAACCCCCGACTCCGACGGGGTGTTGCGTCGCGTCCCCCTGGTGATCCGCCACAGGGGGGTCCTGTACCCGAGCCTCGCCCTTGCCGTCTACCTGCGCTCACGCGGCGGCGACGCCCTGCTGGAAACCGGCCCGGAGGGAGTCGAAGCGTTGCGCCTGGACGACAGGAGAATCCCACTTGACCGCCGCGGTAACCTGCTGGTCAACTTCCGCGGCGGCCGCCGCGTCTTCCCCCACGTATCCGCCGCTTCCATCCTGGACGGCACCGCGGACCCGGCCACGATAAGGGGAAAGACCGTCATCCTTGGGACCACCGCCGTGGGTCTCCACGAGATCCGGACCACCCCGCTGGAGGCCGCCCAGCCGGGGGCCGAAATCCACGCCACCGTCATCGACAACCTCCTGGCGGGCGACCCGATCGCGCAGCCCCCGTGGGCCCGGGGGCTGCAATTCACGCTCGTCCTCCTCTCCGGGTTCCTCATGACGGCGCTCCTGGCGCGGTCGCGCGCCATCTGGGGGCTGGCGGCGATCCTCCCTTCCGCCGGGCTCATCATGTTCGCCTCCTACCGGCTCCTTGCCCGGCACCAGGTTTTCCTTCCGCCCCTGGTGCCGGTGGCGACGCTTGCGCTCGTTTTCACGCTGCTCACCTCCCTGAGATTCCTCCAGGCAGACCGCGAGATGCGGGAACGCACCCGGAAGCTGGCGCTCACGCAGGACGCCATCATCCAGAGCCTTGCGGCCCTGGCGGAGACCCGGCACCACGAGACCGGCGGGCACATCCAGCGGACCCGGCGCTATATTCGTGCCCTGGCCGTCAACCTGCGACACCACCCCCGCTTCCGCCACTACCTGGACGACGAGGCCGTCGAACTCCTGTTCCGCCTCGCCCCGCTCCACGACATAGGCAAGGTCGGGGTGCGCGACCAGATCCTGCTCAAGCCGGGACCGCTGACTCCGGAAGAGTTCGAAGAGATGAAGAGGCACACCTTGTACGGCTCGGAGACGATCCGGCAGGCGCAAAACTTCCTGGGAGAGGATTCCTTCCTGCAGACGGCCGACGAGATCGCGCTGAACCACCACGAGTGGTGGGACGGCAGCGGCTACCCGCGAGGATTCCGGGCGGAAGAGATCCCGATCCCGGGCCGTCTCATGGCGGTGGCCGACGCCTACGACGCCATCATAAGCGCGCGCGGGTACAAGCCCGCCCTACCCCACGAGGAGGCGGTGCGCATAATCGGCGAAAAGCGGGGGAACCACTTCGACCCGGACGTCGTGGACGCCTTCATGGAGGTCCGGGAGGAGTTCCGGGAAATCGCCGAGCGCTTTGCCGGCGCCGGCGTGGAGCCGGAGCCCCCGGCGTGATTCCTTCAGGATCGAATGTCCTTGCCTATGGAGTAGGCGCTGCCGACAAGCCGGCCGACACCGTGGTAGGTGTTGACCTCCGGTTCGAACAGGATCGGCCTGACCTTCTCGATGTCGGGGAGGCCGCCCTCGCCAAGCACGGATTCCTCCGCCTTCACGTCCAGGATCTCGCCCACGAACTGGGTGTGAAGGCCGAGCTCGATCGCGTGCAGAAGCCGACACTCGAGCACGAGGGGGAATTCCCCCACGTACGGCGCGTCCACGAAGGCGCCGCGGACGGGGGTGAGGCCCGTGGCGGCGAACTTGTCTGCATTCCTGCCCGACGCGATGCCGATGTAATCGGCTTCCCTCGCGTGCGCCTCGGACGGGACGCTGATCGTGAACGACTTCCGCTCCACGATGTTCCCGTACGAGTAGGTTGCCTTCCGCAGGGAGACTGCAACGCACGGGGGACGGGAGCAGCAGATCCCGCCCCAGGCGGCCGCCATCACGTTCGGTTTCCCCTCCTTGTCGTACGTCCCCACCACCCAAACCGGGGTGGGAAAAACAAGCGTCCTCGCTCCAAGGGATTTTTTCATCGGGGTCCCAGCATTCCTTTCTTGAGTCCCTCGTCGGCCGGCTTCGGACCGACGTAGATCAGCAGGATTGCGTTGACGAGCTTCGCCGACCGCAGCGTACCCAGGACCTTTCCGTTTTGCCTGGCCGCGACCGTCCCGTCGGCGCCAAGGACGAGGTCCACCGTGTCCCCCTTAATGAAATCGGACTTGAAGAAGGACAGGAAGGCCTTCGCGTCGGCGGAGGCCGCCACGTCGGGAGCGTTGTTCGCGAACCCTTCCGCGAACGCCCCCGTGATCTTTTCCTTCTCCACCTTGCTGTGCAGGAAATGCATCCGGACGACCTTGTCGTCGGTGTTCTGAAGCAGTTCCGCCGGCGTGGAAACCCGTTTCGCGGTGTACAGGGCGCCGATGTAAACCTTGAAGAAGAACTTCGTGCGTATCCCGTATCCGTTCAGCGTCAGCGCCTTGTCGTTGACGCTTACCGTCGGATCGAGGGTGACCCCTGCCACCTCCACCGCATGGACATTCACGGAGATCAGAAGGAATGCAAGAACGGTGATCATTTTTTTCATGGAGTCTCCCCCCGGCGTTTTGTGATCGCGTTCATTTTACAGCAACTCGCGCACTTTTTTCAGCAGGGCGATGTTCTGCGTGTGCCCCGTCATGTGGGCGACCACCTTCGCCTGCAGACGGCGGCCCAGCAGGTAAAAGTCGCCGATGGCATCCAGTATCTTGTGGCGCACCGGCTCGTCCGGGAACCGGAGGGCGCCGTTGATCGGTCCAACGTCTCCGAACAGGACCACGTTGTCGAAGCGGCCGCCGAGGGCCAATCCCTGCCGCTGCAACAGGCCGATGTCTTTAACGAATCCGAAGGTTCGCGCCGGGGCGATCTCCTTCCGGTAGGCCGAAGGATCGTCGAGATTGAATACGAAACGCTGCCTGCCGACCGGGTCCGGGTACTCGAGCGTATAGTCGATCTCAAAGGCCTCGGATGGCTCGAGCCGGATCGACGCTTTACCCGCCTCCACAAGAACAGGCTCTTTAACCGCTATGCGATACCAGCCGCCGGCCTGGTTCTCGAAGCCCACTTCCTCGAAAAGCGAACAGAACTCGACCGCCGACCCGTCCAGAACGGGGACTTCGCCGTCGCACTTGACGAGCAGGTTGGAGATACCGTAGGCGTTGATCGCCGACATAACGTGCTCCACGGTCCCGACCTGCGTGCTTCCGAGCCGGATCGTCGTGGCGTACCCGGTCGACCCGACATAATCCAGGTGCGCCGGAACCGCCCTGTTGTCTGAGACCCCCGCAAAATGGATTCCCGAACCGGGCCCGAGCGGCTCGAAAATCAGGCCGCTTTTCCTGCCGGAGTGAAGCCCTTGCCCGTACATCACAGCTCCGCGGGCAAGCGTCCGTTGCGGCATGAGTGCGCCGCGCGCCGCCTGTCTCCCGAACACCATGGATTGCAACTCGGGAACACCTTCCGGCCGGCGCACCCCGGCCGAAGGGACGACATCGCCCGCGGCGGCGCGCAGAGAGGCGTCCTGCGTGCCAAGTGCCCGTCGAATCGCGTTCAACACGAGGTCGATTTCGAGCGGTTTTTCGACGAAATCCGCGGCGCCGGCCTTCGTGGCCATTATCGCGGTGGTTATCGTCGCATGCCCGCTCATCATGACCACGGGCGTCCCGGGCCGCAATTCCTTGATCCGCCGAAGCGTCTCCATCCCGTCCATGCCCGGCATCCATATGTCCAGGAGCACGAGCGACGGGTGAACCGACCGAAGCTGCGAAAGCGCGTCGGCGCCATCGACGGCGAGCGCGCAGGAATACCCCTCGTCGCCCAGGACACCCTCGAGCGATTTCCGGATATTCGCTTCGTCATCGACGATCAGGATGGGCCCGAGACGGGACATAGGTAATCCTCCCATGATTCACACTCCCGTTTCCAGCACCATCTGCCGGGGCGACCGACCTTCCACGCTATCGCCTGGAGACGAACGGGTTGCCCCGGATATAAAACCTCAGGAGCCTCTTCGCCCATCGTCCCGCGTAATCGACGCCGATTCGCGGCCTCTTGACTATCGCGGAAGGCCCGGCCCCTGTCGTCCCGGCAATGTAAAAATCATCGCCGGCCAGATCGCGCCCGTTGAGTCGCCTGTCGATGTGCATCGCCTTGCACAACCGGCCCGGACCCTGTGTCCGGCCTTCGACGTTTTTCACCGGCTCTATCGCACGCAACAATACCGCGGACGCGTGGCCTTCCCGCCCGGTCACGACATTCATGCAGAAATGCATTCCGTAGACCATGTACACGTATGCGTGGCCGGGCGGACCGAACATGACCCTCGTCCGCTCCGTCAGCCCCCGGGACGAGTGCGCCGCCAGGTCGTGGGGCCCCAGGTACGCCTCGACTTCCACGATCCCGCCGATGCGCTCCACGCCGTCCGACACGTGAACCAGGTATTTCCCGAGCAGGTCCCTGGCGACCACGACCGTGTCGCGGTCATAAAATTCGCGCGGCAGTTTACGCATGCCGTTCATCATGCCCGTTCCGCCCCGGGAGAAGGAAAAAAAGAAATTATTTTTATCACGGAATAACGTAAAATGCTGACAATTTCCTGAAGCCAGAACCCTCCATCGAAGGGCAACAGGGGGCACGCCTGCCGCCGGCACCACCGACGACACATCATCGATAAACTGGAGGAGAAAATGATCGAAACGTATCTTGCGGAAGAGAAAGAACGCGCAAAGCTGGGAATTCCTCCGCTGCCGCTCAACCCCGAACAGACCTCCGGACTGTGCAAACTGCTTCAAAAACCGCCCAGGGGAAAGGAGGATTTTCTCCTGGTCCTGCTCAAGGAGCGCGTGTCCCCCGGGGTAGACCCGGCCGCCAAGGTGAAGGCGGAGTTCCTGGCGGGCATCGTCTCCGGCAAGCTGAAATCCCCGCTGCTCGCCCCGAAAGAGGCCATCGCGATCCTTGGCGCCATGCTGGGCGGATACAACGTGGCCCCGCTCGTCGCGGCGCTCAAGGACAGGAAGCTGGCCGACGACGCAGCGAAGGCGCTCTCCGGCATCACGCTGGTGTACGACGCGTTCGACGACGTGGCGGCGATGGCCAAGGCGAAGAACGAGGCCGCGGTCAAGGTCATGAAGTCATGGGCCGAGGCCGAATGGTTCACCGCCCGGCCAGGGGTCCCCGAAACGATCAAGGTCAAGGTCTTCAAGGTAGACGGCGAGATCAACACGGACGACTTCTCCCCGGCCGGCGACGCCTGGAGCCGCCCCGACATCCCGCTGCACGCCCTGGCCATGGGCAAGACGCGCTTCAAGGGCGGCCTGGACACCATCGCCGGGTTCCGCAAGGAAGGCCACCGGGTCGCTTTCGCCGGCGACGTCGTAGGGACCGGCTCCTCCCGCAAGTCCGCCTGCAACAGCGTGCTGTGGCACATAGGCGAGGAGATACCCGGCGTTCCCAACAAGAAGACGCGCGGCGTAATCATAGGCGGCGTCATCGCACCGATATTCTTCAACACCGCGGAGGATTCCGGCGCGCTGCCCATAAAGGCCGACGTCACGGGGATGAAGACGGGCGACGTTATCGTGATCGACACGAAGCAGGGCGTCATCAGGGACGAAAGCGGGAATACCCTGTCGAAGTTCACCCTTTCACCCAACACGCTTGCGGACGAATTCCGTGCCGGCGGCCGCATACCGCTGATCATCGGGCGGGCGCTCACCGCGAAGGCGCGCAAGGCGCTTGGCATGAAGCCGTCCACGGTCTTCACGGCGCCGGACAACCCGGTCCCGAAGAAGGACCAGGCGTACTCGCTGGCCCAGAAGATCGTGGGCGCGGCGAGCGGTCTGCCGGGCGTCCTTCCCGGCACCGCCTGCACGCCCCTTATGACCACGGTCGGTTCCCAGGACACCACCGGGCCGATGACCGCCGACGAGCTTAAGGAACTGGCGTGCCTCAAGTTCCAGGCGCCCATGTTCATGCAGTCCTTCTGCCACACCGCGGCCTACCCGAAGCCGTCCGACGTGAAAATGCACAAGAACCTGCCCGGCTTCGTCTCCTCACGCGGCGGCGTGGCGCTTCGCCCGGGCGACGGCGTGATCCACTCCTGGCTGAACCGCCTTCTGCTGCCCGACACCGTGGGCACCGGCGGCGATTCGCACACCCGCTTCCCCATCGGCATCTCCTTCCCGGCGGGGTCGGGCCTCGTCGCCTTCGCCGGGGCCCTGGGCTTCATGCCGCTCGACATGCCCGAGTCGGTGCTGGTCCGCTTCAAGGGGAATCTCAACCCCGGCATCACGCTGCGCGACGGGGTAAACGCCATCC
>JAKALO010000096.1 GCA_021824125.1 Deltaproteobacteria bacterium
CGATCTACCGGGACACCTCGGATTACGTGTCCAGGATGAACCGGTATTCCTCGCTGGCCGCCCTGGAGGTCCGGAAGGAGGGGAGGCGCGTCTCGGGGATCGACCTTGCGGCCCGTCCGCTGTTCGCGTTCCTCAAGACGTTCGTTCTCAGGCGCGGGTTCCTGGACGGGATGCTCGGCTTGAAAGTTTCGATTCTCTACGCCTGCTACACGTTCTACAAGTATGTGAAGGCCTGGGAAGCAGGCGGGGAGGGAACGCGATGAAGGTCAGCGGATTCACGTTCGTGCGCAACGGCGTGAAGTACGACTTCCCCGTGACGGAGGCGATACGGTCGATCCTCCCTGTCGTCGACGAATTCATCGTCAACGTGGGCCGGTCCGAGGACGACACGACCGGCCTCATCCGCTCTATCGGCGACCCGAAGGTCCGGATCGTCGAGAATGTCTGGGACGACCGGATGACCCGCGACGGCGAGGTGTTCCGCCACCAGACCGACCTTGCGCTCGACGAGTGCCGGGGGGACTGGGCCTTCTACCTCCAGGCCGACGAGATCGTCCACGAGGAGGAGCTTCCCCGCATACGGGCGCTGATGGAAGAGAACATGGACCGGCCGAAGGTACTGGGCCTGCTCTTCCGCTACCTGCACTTCTACGGCGACTACCGGACGCTGAACCCGTGGTTCTACCGCAAGGAGGTCCGGGTCATACGGAACAACGGAAAGGTCCGCTCGATCGGCGATGCGGTCGGGTTTCACTGCACCGACGACCCGAAGGTGAAAAACCTGAAAGACGGCCCGCCGGAGAGGTTCGTCCGGACCGGATGCCACATCTACCACTACGGCTGGGTGAAGAACCCTAGGACGATGCTCGAGAAGAAGATCTTCCAGGAATCCCGCCACATCGGCGAGGACTCGGAAGTGGTGCGCCGGCTGGCCTTGCAGAAGGAGTGGAGGTTCGAGAACTTCGACATAATGAAGGATTTCCGCGGCACGCACCCCGCAGTGATGCGGGAGCGTATCGCGGACTTCGTGCCGTACCTGTCCCGCGGGAGCCGCTGGCGCAACCCGAGGTTCTATGCATACGTCCTGCGGCACGGATTCAAGGGGTGACCGGATGAGCGGGAACACACAGTTGCGGGAGACCCTGTCCGCCCTGGTCATCACGGCGAACGAGGAGCGGAACCTCCGCGACTGCCTCACGACGCTCTCGTTCGCCGGCGAGATCGTCGTGGTCGACTCCGGGAGCGCGGACGGGACGCAGCGGATCGCCTTGGAGGAGTTCGGAGCCAGCGTTTTCGTCAACCCGTGGCCTGGGTACGGCGCACAGAAGAATTTCGGAATGGACCAAGTGAAGGGAGACTGGGTCCTTGTCGTGGACGCCGACGAGCGGGTGACCCCGGAGCTGCGGGAGGAGGTCCTTGCCCTGCTTTCCGGCGGCGGCGCGGAACGGGCTTCCGCCTACGCCATCCCCCGGAAGAACTTCCAGTACGGCAGGTGGATCGCTCACGGCGGGGCCTATCCCGACTGGCAGATCCGCCTGTTCCGGCGGGGGAAGGCCCGGTACAACGACGTTGAGGTGCACGAAAACCTCATCGTGGACGGACCGGTGGGAAGGCTGCGCTCCCCGTTCCTTCACTATTCGGAGCGGGACACCTCGGAGAGGATCTCGAAGCTGGACAGGTATACCACGCTCTCCGGCCGTGAGAGGCGCAAGCGCTGGAAAGGCCGCGTCGGCTGGTCCCACCTCCTTCTCCATCCCCTGGCGACGTTCTTCAAGTTCTACGTCCTCAAGCGCGGATTCCGCGACGGGATCCCCGGGTTCATCTACGGGGCCACCGGCGCCTTCTACACCTTCCTGAAATACGCCAAGCTGGAGGAAGGCGGCGGGCCGGAAGGAGGGGCGGCGGGGTGAGGTTCGGCATCGATGCGAACCCGATCTTCCGGACCAGGGCTGGCGTCGGACAGTACGCCGCGCGGCTTGCGGAGCGCATGTCGGCATCGTCTCCCGGAGACGAGTTCTACCTGTATCGCTCGGGAGGCGATGAAGGGGCGGGCGACGCCTGGCTCCTCCGGGAGAACGTGGTGGTCCGAAAGGTCTCCAAGTCGTCGCTCCAGGCCGCCGTGGGCTCGGACCGGGTCGATGTTTTCCACGGCACCAATTTCCGCTTGAGGGCACGGGGTCGGCGCGGGAGCGTCGTCACCATACACGACCTCGCTCTCAAGATCTTTCCCCACCTGCGGAGAAGGTGGCTGGGGGACTGGTTCGGTCATCTCAAGACCGCGCGGGACGCGAGGCTTTCCGACCGCGTGATTGCGGACTCCGAGGCGACGGCGAGGGACGTCGTCCGGCACATCGGCCTCCCACGGGAGAAAGTGCGGGTGATCCTGCTGGCCGCCGGGCACGAGTTCCGGCCCGCCGCCGACGGGGAACGACTCGCTGTAGTCCTTCGACGGATCGGGATGGTGCGCCCGCGGTACGTCATGTTCTCCGGGACGCTCGAGCCGCGCAAGAACGTGATCGTCCTCCTGCGCGCCTACCTGGGGCTTCGGGAGGATTTCGTGGACGTGGGGCTGGTGCTTGCAGGAGCGCCAGGCTGGAAGAGCGAGGGGGTGACGGAGTTCATACGGACCCACGGACTCGCGGAAGACGTGCGGGTCACCGGCTACCTTACGCCGGAGGACATCGCAACCCTTTATTCGGGCGCAGCCGCCTTCGTCCTGCCGTCCCTGTACGAGGGTTTCGGTCTGCCCCCCTTGGAAGCTATGGCCTGCGGAGCGCCGGTCATCGTATCGAACGGGGGGTCGCTGCCGGAGGTCGTGGGAGACGCCGCAATCGTCCTCCCTCCGGACGACGCGGAAGGGTATCGCCGTGAAATGACCCGCGTGCTCTCATCACCGGACCTGGCGCGAGAGATGCGGCGAAAGGGATTCCTGCGCGCCGCCTCGTTTTCCTGGGACCGCGCGGCCGCGGAAACTCTGGCTGTCTACCGGGAGGTGGCGACATGATCTCAGGCGGGAAGAAGCGGAACGACCTTCACGACTGCGTAGTCGCAAGGATGCTGTCCCTGCCGAGAGGAAAGGTTCTCGACGCGGGGGCGGGGAGCGGCCTGCTCTCGCTGGCGCTTGCGGAGATCGGGTTCGAGGTGACCGCGGCCGATGTCGACCGTTCGTTCTTCCGGGTGGAGAATCCCGCGATCCGGTTCGTCGCGGCCGATTTCAACGGTACGACGCCGTTTCCGGATGGATCGTTCGACGCCATCGTATGCCTGGAGGTGATCGAGCACGTGGAGAACCCGTTCGCGCTTCTGCGGGAGTTCGGCCGCCTGCTCGCGGCAGGCGGGACGATCTTCCTGAGCACGCCGAACGTCCTCAACCTGCGCAGCCGCCTTCGTTTCCTGCTCGAGGGAAACTACGAATACTTCAAGTACCCTCTTCCCGAGTGGGAGGCGGACGGGACGAAGTCGAACCTGCACGTGAATCCGATACGCCTCCACGAGATGGAGTACTACTTCCTCAAGGGAGGGTTCGTCATCGAGGACGTCTTCACGAGCAACTACAGGTACGGTCTCCGGTGGCTCTTTCCCCTCGAGCTGGCCGTCAGGCTTCAGGCGGCCGCGAAGGTTGCAAGGTCGCGGCGTCCCGGCGAGATCGATCTTACGCGACTCTATCGCAAGGTTATGTCCCGGGAGCTTCTGTACGGCGAGCACCTGGTCGTCCGGGCCAGGAAAAAGGCTTAAGGCGGGAAGAAAACGATGGCGGACGAAACCGTCGACATCGTCATTCCGTTGTACAACCAGATCGATTACACGCGCCGGTGCCTGTCCACCCTGCGCGGGGAGACGGACGGACCGTTCCGCCTGATTCTCGTGGACAACGGCTCGACAGACGGCACGGTCGAATACCTGGGCTGTGTCCGCGATGCGGTCGTGGTGACGAACGGCAGGAACGCCGGGGTGGCGGCCGCCTGGAACCAGGGCCTATCCCTTTCCAAAGGGCGATGGATCGTCGTCCTGAACAACGACACGGTCCTCCCCGCGGGATGGCTCCGGCGGCTGGTCGGCTTCTGCGCCCGCGAGAACGTCCAGGTCGCCTCCCCCTCGATGCGGGAGGGGGAGCTCAATTACGACCTGGAGAAATACGCCGGGGAGTTCGTCCGGGCGATGGAGGCCCGGAGGCGGATGGGGGTTGCGGACGGCGCGTGCTTCGTCGTCGACCGGCAGGTGATCGGGAAGATCGGTGTGTTCGACGAGCGTTTCCATCCCGCGTCCTACGAGGATTCGGATTTTTTCCGAAGGGCGAAGAACGCCGGGTTCCGCCTCGCGGTGACCGGAGCATCCTTCATACACCACTTCGGGTTCGCAACCCAGAAGCGGCTTCCGGCGGACGAGGAAGGCGCGGACCACCGGCTGCGGAACCGGGAATACTATTGCGATAAATGGGGATTGGCCCATCCCGACGGAAACTGGTTGGAAAAAAGGAAGAGCCGCATCCTTGGATTTTACCGGCGTAAAGCGGAGCGAATCCTGACCGGACATTCTGTCAAGGAGAAGTGGATCGGGGGACGGATTGTCTACCGTTGAGCGGAGAGAGGAAGTGAAGCCGGATTGCGAACGTACCTGATCGTGGCGCTCCGGTATCTCGGGGATGTCCTCCTGTCGACGGTCCTGGCACGGTCGATCAAGGCCGCAAACCCGGACTCCGCGGTCGACTACCTGGTGTTCGAGGGCTCCGGGGAAATCCTCGCGGGGAATCCAGACGTCCGGAACGTCCACACGGTCCGGCCTGGCAGCCGGGACCTCGTTCCGTTGCTGCGGCGGTGGAACCGGTATGACGTTTCCCTCGGCGTCAACGCATCCGACCGGACGGCGCTCCAGCTGATTGCCGCCGGGAGGAAATCGATCGGCTTCGCCAACCCCGGGCCGAAGGAGTGGTGGAAGCGGCGCGCGTTCACCCAATGCTCGACCTACGACCCCGGGCGGCACGTCGTGGAGCTGTTGCTCGGGCAGCTCAAGTTCCTCGGAATCCCCCCCGCGCCGGAAGTCGTCTTACCCGTCCGGGAGGAGGAGAATGCCGCCGCAAGGGAGGCGACCGGTGGGAGGGAGTTCATCCTCCTTCATCCCTACACGCGGTGGGAGTACAAGAAGTGGCCGTCCGGGAACTGGGCGATGCTAAGCCGCCGGATCGAGGAAAAAACGGGGATCCGGACCCTGTTCACGACGGCCCCGGGCGGCTTCGAGGGCCGGATCCGGGAAGAGATACGGGAGGCGGGAGTCGAGGAGAGCCGTTTCCTTCCGGGCGGAATGCCGCTCGGACGAACCGCCGCGCTGATCTCCCTCGCGAATGCCTACGTCGGGGTGGACACGGTGATCACCCACATGGCCGCCGCCCTGGGGAAAAAGACGTTGGCTATCTTCGGGCCCACGCCGCCGTGGCGATGGGGCCCATGGCCGTACGGGTACAAGGGGGCCCAACCTTACCCGCGGCGCGGTGGGATCCAGCGGCAGGGTAATGTGGTCATAGTCCAGAAAGACTGGGACTGCGTCGCCTGCGACCGGATGGGGTGTGATCACCGGCTGGATTCCACAAGCCGGTGCCTGCTGGAACTTTCGGTTAATGATGTTTTCTATGAAACTTCCAGGCTCATCGGAACCAACCGGGTATGATCCATCAGCACCGCGGTGTATGATCAAGTGCGGACGTCGGCCCTAGGAACCATCATGGAAGGAAGCAGAGTGACTTTGAACCAGAAAAAGCGCGCTCTCATCGCCGGGATCGCCGGGCAGGACGGCTCCTATCTCGCGGAGCTGCTCCTCGAAAAAGGGTACCGGATACTGGGCTTCCTGAAAAAGGAGGACGACGTCTCCGTCATCTCCCACCTGGTGAAGGATGTCGTCCTCGAGGAGACGGAGTTGGTCCGCAAGGAGGACATCATTCGCTGGACGCGTCTCTTCGCCCCGGACGAGGTCTACAATTTCGCGGGCGTTTCCTTCATCCCCGCTTCGTGGGACGACCCTTACCGGGCGTTCCAGGTCAACACCCTGTTGGTCACGGCGTTCCTCGAGGTCCTGAAGGACCACTGCCCGGGCACGAGGTTCTACCAGGCGTCCTCCTCGGAGATCTTCGGGGACCCCCCCGTTTCGCCGCAGGATGAGAGCACGCCGCACAACCCGGTCACTCCGTACGGCGTCAGCAAGCTTGCGGCGCACCTGCTGACCGGTCTCTACCGGCGCCGGCATGGGATGTTCGCCGTGTCGGGGATCCTCTACAACCACGAATCGCCGCGGCGGCAGGATTATTTCGTCACGCAGAAGATCGCCCGGGCGGCCGCCGAGATCTCGCTGGGCCGGACGGAGAAACTCCGGCTGGGGAACATCGACGCGAAACGGGATTGGGGGTTCGCCGGCGACTTCGTGCTTGGGATCTGGCTGATGCTGCAGGCGAAGGAGCCGGACGATTACATCATCGCCACGGGGAAGAGCCACTCCATACGCGATTTCCTTTCCGCCGCGTTCGGGCACCTGGGTCTCTCGTGGGAGGAGTGGGTGGAGACCGACGCCGCGCTCGTCCGCCCGGTAGAGGTGGGGCTTCTCGTCGGCAACCCTGCCCGCGCAAGGAAGAAACTCGGTTGGGAGCCCGCCGTTTCCTTCGATGCGTTGGTCAGAATGATGGTGGACGCCCAGGTCGCGAGGCTCTCCCGCTCCGTAAAATAGCGGCACCGTTCCGGCAACTAATCGTAATACAAGCGTTTTTTCCAACGGGCCGGAGTGATGGCCGTTTTGCCCCCCCCCTATGGGGGGAATCGGTTTCGGCTTCCCTGAAAAAAATCGGAAATTCTCCGGAACCCATTGAAGATTCCGCGTGGAAAGAGCGATAAAACCATTGGGTTGTCGAGAGAAACGCGCGCAAGGGGTGGCCGGTCATGACCGATGAACAGCAGGATTTCTCCCCCATCGAAGAAACCCGGGAAGACCTTCTCAGGGAAGCCGAGCATCTTCTACAGGATGCAGGCAGGGGGAAGACGTTGGAAGAGGCGGGTCCTCCAAGGTCGATTCTGGTGTTCTCCCTGGGGACGGAGTGGTACGCCGTCGACCTGGCCCACGTGAAGAAAGTGCTGCTGGCGACTCCGTTTGCCCGCGTTCCGGGCGCTCCCCCCGAAGTCATGGGCTTGATGAACTCCCAGGGGGAGGTGCTGTGCGTCCTCGACCTGCGCAAGATCCTCGGTGTTCACGCGGGAGCGAAGGACGGTTCGACGGAGAAGAGGTTCGTCGTGGTCATGCACCACGGCGGGAAGGATGCGGGCATCCTTGTCGACGGCGTGGACGACGCCTGGGAAATCCCCGCCTCCGAGGTCCTGCCTCCCCTAGAGTCGCTGGAGCCTTCCCGCGCCCGGTTTTTCGAGGGGACGGTCTCGCGGGCGGGCCGTTTCGTGGGTCTGCTGAGCGCGACCATGTGTCTTAACCCGTAAAGGAGAGACGGCGATGAACGTTCTGGTGGTGGACGACGGGACGACCCTGCGAGGCTACGATTGCCGCGACGTCCTTAACGTGGAAGAGATCGAGGCGCCGATCGATATGGCGGAGAACGACCGTTTCCTGGTGCACCTGGGACGGGCGGGTTGCCATAGGGAGATCCGGTGCCGCGAAGTCGTCGGGTTTTTCCCTCTATCCGCCCGCGAGATCCGGCCGGTACCCCCGGTGCTGCGCGAACGGATGACGGGGGAAGTCCCGTGGGCGGTGGGTGTCACCGACCGCGGTTTGTGCCTGCTGTTTTGATGGAGATGCGGATGGACATGGAATCGGGAGAGAAGAAGAAGCGCGCCGGCTGGAACACGCTTGCCACGCGCCTGATGGTTTCGTTCCTCTTGTACGTAATCGCCGTGACGGCCCTCTTCACCGTATTTCCCTACACCGTCGTCCGGGACATGCTGGAGGCGGGACTCGCTGAACGGGGGGAGGCGCGGCTCAAGATCATCCACGATCCCGTATCCGGCTACCTCTCCCTGGGGATGAGCAACTCAGTTCAATCCTACCTGGAGGGTTTCCCGAAAGAACTTCCGGAAGTCTCATACGCCGCCATGGTGGACGACAAGGGGATATTCCAGGGCAACTCCGATCCCTCCCTGGTCGGGAAACCGTGGGGTGGCAACGGCGCGGACAAGCCGGGAGCGGCAGGCGGCAGGCGGCGGAACACCACTTACGGGGGAAAACCCATCCTCGAGGTATCGGCCCCGGTCCTGGTAGGAGGAAAACCGGCGGGAACGATCGTGATCGGGCTCAACCACCGGGAGATGGACAACATCCTGGGCAAGCTCCTGCAGCGGCTGGTTTTCATCGGTTTATTCGTGCTTGCCGTTTCCCTGGTGAGCACCCGGCCCTTCACCACGCGCATCATCTCCGGCCTCACCCGGCTGGGAAAGATGACGAAGGAGATCTCGCGGGGCGAGCTCCGGACCAAGGCGCCCGAGGAGGGTTTCGACGAGATCCGGACGCTGGCGCGCTATTTCAACACGATGACGGAGAACCTCCGGACGGTCCTGCAGGAGATCCAGCAGGCGGGCTCGAAAGTGGGAGAGTTTTCCTCGAGCATCCTGGGCGTCATCCAGGACCAGGCGGCGAGCGCCTCGCAGCAGGCGGCCTCGGTGTCGGAGGTTACCGCGACGATGGAGGAGCTGTCGCGGACGTCCCACCAGATCGCGGAGAACGCCGAGTCGGTGAAGAACGCGTCGGCGAAGACGGCGGAGA
>JAKALO010000097.1 GCA_021824125.1 Deltaproteobacteria bacterium
GTCTTCCACGCTTCCGTGCCGTGCCTGGCCGAATCTCCCAGGACCAGCCCCCCCAGGAGATAGGGCACCACGAACCTCGGGTCGAAATTGTTCACCGTCCGGACGAGAACATCGAGCCGGTCGTAATCCGCACCGTTCATGCGGCGGGAACCGGCGACCTGTACGGCCTCCATCCATTGCATGTCGGCAAGGAAATTCCTGAAGCCGAGCGCGAAGGCGGGCCGCCGGCCGATCTCCTGGAGGAGGCCGCCGGACTGCGCCCTCGCATTACTTTCCCGTGCCGTTTGAGATCGCTCGCGGATAACGGAAGCGGAGAAGAAGGAGGAAGAGGCCAACAGGATCAAGGGGAGGATCCACGCCATTCCAGATCGCACCGTCATCTGCCGAGCTTCGACCTCATCAACCGGATTCTGGCCTCCACCATCTTACCATCCAGATCCACGAATTCCTTTTCATAAGATTCGATCGCACGGTCCCGGTACAGGGCGTTCACGGAGACCGCTTTCTCGTACGCGGCCAGCGCCTTTTCCGCGTCTTCGCTCTCCAGCAGTTCCGCAAGAAGGGTCCACCCCTTGACGTACCTCGGCTCGTCCGACAGGATCGCCTCGAGCAGCGGGCGGGCCTCGGCTTTTCTGCCCGCCATCGAGAGCAGCGACGCCTTCAGGTACCGGAGGTCCGCGCTGTGCGGGTTGAGCGCGATGGCACGGTCGTAGGTTCCGATCGACGCCGCGAAGACCCGGGACCGCCCCGGTTCCTGGAAGTGGTCCGTCGCCTTCGAGAACAAAAACCCGAGCCGCGCCGGATACCTGTAGTCGAGCGGATTGCGGAGA
The DNA here is from genome assembly GCA_021824125.1 of Deltaproteobacteria bacterium. Classification (GTDB taxonomy): domain Bacteria; phylum Desulfobacterota; class Deferrimicrobia; order Deferrimicrobiales; family Deferrimicrobiaceae; genus JAKALO01. The sequence goes on from JAKALO010000097.1 coordinate 831, forward strand.
TATGCCTCCTGCTCCGCCTCTATCGCGCCGAACAGGTACTCCCGCCCCTTGCCGCCCTCGTAAAGCCGGTATCGCGCCGCGGAGGCGGAGTCAGGGTACGTGGCCCGCCAGGGGTCCGCGGAAGCGGCCCGGGTGAACCACCGATCCGCCTCCTCCATCCTGCGCCCCTTGAAGGCGTCCGACCCCCGCTCCTCCAGGACCGTGCCTGCGACCGTCATACCCGAATAGGCGATGAAGATTCCGAGGAGGACGAGGATCAACCCCTTCACCATCGTCCCTGTCCGGACTTCTTTTTCCAGGAGAGGCGTCCAGAGCCTGTTGGATACGACCGCCAGGGCCGCCGCGTTGATCACCAGCAGACAGAATACATGGTAGTTGTACTCGACGAACGAATGGAGAAAGGAGGTCAGAAGGATCAACGTCGCGGCCAGGGCGACCGGCTCCTTCAAGGCAACGGCGCGCCGAAGGGAGACGAACCCCGCCGCCCCGAGGCCGAGGAACCCGAGAATCCCGGGGATGCCCAGCTCGGACAGGATGGAGAAGAACTCGCTGTGAGGGGTCCGCGCGAATTTGGCGTACCGGATGATCGAGCCTTCGACGGGATCGCGCGCCATGTGCCAGAAATATTTGAAGTGGCCCACACCGACGCCGAGCGGGTTATCCAGGAAGATGCGGACGGACGCTTTCCACATGTTGATCCTCTCGAAGGCGAACGGGTCCCCGAGCCCCAGGAAACGGTCTTTGAGCGGATTGGGAACCAGTATCACCGCCGCGACCGGAATAGCTACGTACAGCGCGGACTTCCGCCACCCCACCCGGTCGGCCAGCAGGAACGTCCCCAGGGCCACCACCAGGAGCCCCCCCCCCCGGGACTGCGTGAGCCCGATCCCCGCGAGGAAAAGCGGGATAAGGAGGGGAAGCCATTTTCTCCAGGATCCCCGGCTTTCCTCCCGGCGACCCCAGACCCAGGCCGCCGCGCCCGCGTACACCAGAAGTTCGGCGAGGAAATTAGGGTTCCCCAGAGTCCCGTACGGACGGGCCTCGCCCTGGAATACCCATTGGAAACCCGCGAACAGGGTTTGGACGACGGCAGAGCACAGGAGCAGCACGCCGGCGACAACGGGGAAACGTCCCCCCTCGTCCGGCAGCACCCGGATAAGCGCGTAAAGGATCAGCGCCGCCGAATGGTGAAGGAACCACTGGTAGGAGATCCACTTGTAGCCACCCCGCGCCAGGTAAACCGCCCCGAGGATCCAAAGGAAAAGGACGAGAACGTCCAGGAGGTTCAGGCGAACGTGGAAAAGGGCGCCGCGCAGGATGAAGACGCCGAAAACGGCGAAAAGGACCCCCCGGATGGCGAAGGTCGCCGGGGGCCAATCCCCCCCGTCGGCGAAGACGCCCAGGAGCAGGATAAAAAAAACGGGGGGCAGGAACCCGCCCCCCGTTTTTTGTCCGATTGGGTTGCCTGGTCGACTACACGTCATTCTGGGTGTTCAACAGGACGTTCGCGTCGTTGATTTCCCAGCAATCCGTGGCGGTGTCGTTGTCGACGTTCCCGACGGCCCCTGCCGTGAACGTCTGGGACGGTGAGGCCCCCAACGCCGGCGTGGCGCCTCCGTTCCCCGTCCAGTTGGCCGTCAACCCCGTCAGCTGCGCGCCCTTCTCGAGCGATGTGTTGCCGGTGATCGCTCCGGTCAGGGTGTAATGGTAACGGGCCTGGCCGACCGGCGTCCAGTTGGCGTCATCGAACCCGCTGTAGGCGTTGTTCTCGCCGAAGTAGCCGGTTTCAGCCGTGTAGATCCCCTTGAGGTTCGTTTTCGCCTCGGACTGCTTCGACTTCGCCTGGAACTTGAGGAAGTTCGGGATGGCGATGGCCGCAAGGATGCCGATGATCGCCACGACGATCATCAGTTCGATCAGGGTGAATCCTTTCTTGCTTTTGAACATGGCATTCTCCTTTCCTGGAGGTGAGTTCCGCTTTTGCTACGTTAAACTAGCAAACCTCGTGCCGACCTCATGAACCGAGGTCATCCGCGTCGTTGGTCAAGGTCTTCTGCGCATCGATGTGCCAGACATCTACCGTGCTGTCCTTGTCGATGTTCCCCCAACCATATGCTGAAAACGTTTGGACATTCGCCGCGGGGACGATGGCGCCGGGCATCGGGTTGACCGCCACGTCTTTCCCGAAAAACTCGTTACCCACGGAGTAGGTATAGTAGGCGATCCCTACCGGCACCCAACGTATGGCAACGAAACTGTTACTGAAAGTGTCGTTCTCGCCGAAATAGGCCACTTCAGCCCTGTAGACCGCATCCAGATTCGATTTTACCTCGGAGCGCCGGGTCCTGCTCACGAAACCCATGTAGTTCGGGATGGCGATCGCGGCGATAATGCCTATTATCGCAACCACGATCATCAGTTCGATAAGGGTAAACCCTTTATTATTTCGCATTATCCTCTGCCTATTGTGTTTCCGTGCGAAATCCGCAATGGGAAGTTGCAGGGATTGTGCCACCTACTCGATCCCGTGTTTGTCCAGGCGGTAACGCAAGGAACGGAACGATATATTCAACAGTTTAGCGGCCTCGGTCTTGTTCCCCTCCGCCCGCTCAAGGGCCTTTAACAGAAGGTCTTTTTCGATCCGGTCCACCACCTTGTCCAGGGATGCGCCTTCCACGTCGAAGATTTCGGGGTAAAGGGAGACCGCTTCCGGGCCCTGACTGCCGATTTTCGTCACATTCGGGGGCAGGGAGGCGGTGGATATGACATCTTTTGTCTCTATGATCGTCGCCCGCTCGAGGATGTTTTCGAGCTCCCGGACGTTCCCCGGGTAATCGTAGGCAAGGAGGGCGCGCATCGCCTCGCCGTCGATCCGCGTGATGGGCTTATCCATCTGCTTCGCGAATTTACCAAGGAAGTGCATAGCCAGGACGGGGATGTCCTCCCTGCGGTCGTGAAGCGGAGGGACGGCGATCTGGATGACATGCAGGCGGAAGTAGAGGTCGTCCCGGAACCGCCCGGCCTTCATCTCCTCCTCGAGGTCCTTCTTCGAGGCGCACACGATCCGGACGTCGATCGAGATGTCCTCGTTCCCGCCGATCCTCCTGAACGAACGCTCCTGGATCGCGCGGAGCAGCTTGCTCTGCATGCCGTGGGGTATCTCCCCGACCTCGTCCAGGAACAGCGTTCCCCGGTGGGCGGACTCGAAGAGCCCGCGCTTGGTCTGCACGGCTCCCGTGAACGCCCCGCGCACGTGTCCGAACAGCTCGCTCTCCATAAGCGTCTCGGGGATCGCGGCGCAGTTGATCGCCACGAAGGGTGCGTCCTTGCGGTCGCTGCGGGAGTGCAGGGCGGCGGCGACCAGCTCCTTGCCGGTCCCGCTCTCCCCCAGGATCATGACGTTCGCGTTGGTGGGGGCAACCCGCTCGACGAGCTCGTAGACCCGGAGCATAGCCTCGCTGCGGCCGACGATCCCCTCGAAGGAGCCCTTCCCCTGGACCCCTTCCCGAAGGGCCTTTCGGCGCTCCACGGCCATGTCCTTGCTCGCCAGCGCCCCGTGGATCAAGGTGCGAAGGTCCTTGTTGTCGAACGGCTTGACGATGTAGTTGTACGCCCCCTGCTTCATCGCCTCGACGGCGCCCTCGATCGTCGCGTAGGCGGTCATCACCACCACCTGGGTCGAGGGCGTCTTCTGGATCGCCGAACGTATGACCTTGAGGCCGTCGTCCTCCGCGGCCATCCGCATGTCGGTCAGCACGAGGTCGTAGACGTTATCCCCGATCGACTTCTCGGCCTCGGCGAGCGAGGCTGCCACGTCCACCTCGTACCCTTCCTTCCGGAGAAAGATCCGGAGGAACTGCCTGAGGCTCTGTTCGTCGTCGACGACGAGGATGCGCGCTTTCAACCGCTCCCCTCCCCCGCACCCGGCGGACCCTGGTCCTTTTTACCCTTGCATCCCTTGCGGGCGCAAACGACCTCCGTGTTCCCGCCCTTTCGCACCCTCTCGGCCATCGCCTTGAAGCCGCACACGGGGCATTCCCCCGGGACAAGGCGGCTCCAGGAGGCGAACCGGCAGTCCGGGTAGCGCGAGCAGCTGAAGAACACCTTCCCCATCCGCGAGGCGCGCTCCACGATTTCGCCCTGGCCGCATTCCGGGCACCCCACCCCGATGGAGTAAGGCCGGCTGTTCCGGCAGTCGGGATATCCGGAGCAGGCGATGTACCGGGATCCTTTCCAGCTCCGGACCACCATCCGCTTCCCGCACTTGTCGCAGGAAACCCCCGCGTCCTGGTCGGGAAGCAGCTCGATCTTTCCCTCGGCCCCTTCCCTGAAATTCGCGGTGTTCCGGCACTCCGGGTATTTCCGGCAGGCGAGGAACCGCCCCGCGCGGCCGAACCGGATGACCATTTCGCCGCCGCAGGCGGAGCACGGGATCCCGGTCGCGATCAGTTCGTCCTTGACCGTGGGCATCGAGATCTTCGCCTTCTCCAGTTCCTCCGAAAACGGCTTGTAGAAATCCTCGAGCGCGAGGGAAAGATCCCGCTCACCCTCCTCGATCTGGTCGAGCTCCTCCTCCATCCTCGCGGTGAAGGCGATGTCCATGACCCTGGGGAAACTCTCCTCGAGGAGCTCCGTGACGACCTGCCCGAGCTCCGTCGGGTGGAACCTGCCCTCCTCAAGCCGGGCGTAGCCCCGGTCCTTGATCGTCTTGACGATGGCCGCGTACGTGGACGGTCGGCCGATCCCCTGCTCCTCGAGCTCCTTGATCAGCGAGCTCTCGGAGAACCGGGGTGGAGGCTGTGTGAAGTGCTGCGCGCCGAGCAGCTCCTTGAGGTCGAGGCGTTCCCCCTCCGACAGCGGCGGAAGGACGCTCTCCTCCCCCTTGTCCCCCTCCGCCTCTCCGGGATCCCCTTCCTTCCGCTCGCCGGTTCCCTCTTTCGTGTTGTTGCCGTTGACCCCTTCCTGGTACACGTCGAGGTACCCCATGAACCGCGGCACCGAACCCGTGGCCCGAAACAGGTATCCCCCGGCGGGAGCCGTTCCGTCCCCTTGTTCCCGGGGGTCGCAGAGAATGTCCGCCGTCGTCTGCTCGAACTCGGCCGGGGCCATCTGGGAAGCGACGAAACGGTTCCACACAAGCTCGTAGAGCCTGTGCTGGTCCCGGGAGAGGATAGATTTGAGACTTGCGGGGGGATGCTCCATCGAGGTCGGCCGGACCGCTTCGTGCGCATCCTGGGAGGATTTCCGGTTCCTGAACGCGTTCGGAGACGCGGGCAGCCACGCATCGCCGTACGCCGATCGGATATGTTCCCTCACCGCGGCCAGCGCCTCGTCGGCGACGCGCACGGAGTCGGTACGCATGTAAGTGATGAGGCCCACGAGGCCCGCCCCCGGGATGTCGACCCCCTCGTAGAGCGACTGCGCGACCATCATGGTCTTGTAGGGGGGCATCCTGAGCTTCCGGGCGGACTCCTGCTGGAGCTTTGAGGTGGTGAACGGCGCCGGCGCGACCTTCCGGCGCATCTTCCTGCGGACTTCCCTGACCACGAATGGGCCGTTCTCCACGGCCTTCCGCAGTTCGAGCGTCTCCTGCTCCGACCGTGGCCGCACTTTTTTCCCGTCCGCCTCGACGAGTTTCGCAAGGAACTGCGGGGGAAGGCTTCCCGCCAGGCGGGCGGTGAGGGACCAGTACTCCTCGGGAAGAAAGGAAGATATCTCCCGCTCCCGCGAACAGACGATTTTCACGGCGACGGACTGCACCCTGCCCGCCGAGAGGCCGCGTCGAACCTTGGACCAGAGCAGGGGGCTCAAGGTGTATCCCACGAGGCGGTCGAGTATCCGCCGGGCCTGCTGGGAATCGAACTTGTTTTTGTCGAGCGGCCGGGGATTCGCCATCCCCTGCGCGATCCCCTTCTTCGTGATCTCGTGGAAAAGGACGCGGAAGATATCGGGGGTCGCCTGCCTGCCGGCAGGGGGCGGCTTGGGCTCGCCCTTGGCCTTCTTCTTTTTAACCTTGACGGACCCGATGGCCTCGGCGATGTGCCAGGCTATCGCCTCCCCCTCGCGGTCGGGGTCGGGCGCGAGGTAAACCGTTTTTACCTCCCTGGACGCGTCGAGTATTTCCGCGAGCACTTTCTTACGGTCCTTGATGACGATGTACGTCGGGGTGAAGCCGTTCTCGACGTCCACGCCCAGGCGGCTCTTCGGGAGGTCCTTGACGTGCCCCATCGAGTGGAGGACCTTGTATCCCCTGCCGAGGACTTTCTGTATCGTCTTGGCCTTCGCCGGGGATTCGACGATTACGAGCGACTTGGCCATTCCACCTCCGGGTTGCGGTCAGGGGTTCGATCCCCTGCCGACGGACATTTTTTTATAATAGTCCCCCGCCCTTCTTTCAAGCAATTTCCCGAACTCCATCTCAAGCAGGCAGGGGAGAAGATCCGGGACGGCGATCCCGAGAACCTCGGAAATCTCGTCTACGTGGCGCGGCCTGGTGAGGAACCGCAGGATCTCCCGCTCGCGGCTCTCCTCCCGCGGCACGGGGAACGTCCAGCCCAGAAACCCGACCACGTCCTCCGCCGAGGTCACCGGCGAGGCGCCTTCGCGGATCAACCCGTTGCTGCCGGCAGTGTGCGGGAAAAGCGGGTTGCCCGGGACGGCCATCACCTCTTTGCCCTGATCGAGGGCGAACCTCGCCGTGATCAGGGCCCCGCTGCGGGACGGCGCCTCGGCGACGACGACGCCCCGCGATATCCCGCTGATGATGCGGTTCCTCGCGGGAAAATTCCTGGGGAACGGGAGGGTGCCCGGAGGAACCTCCGCCAGCAGCGCTCCACGCCCGATGATCCGTTCCCGGAGCCTCCCCGCTTCAGGGGGATACACGACATCCACTCCGCACCCGAGGACCGCAAGCGTATTCCCGCCCCCACGCAGCGCTCCCTCGTGGGCCGCCGTGTCGACCCCACGCGCCATGCCGCTTACGACGGTCCACCCGGCCGCCGCGAGGCCGGCCGCGAGCAGGCCGGCGAATTCCTTCCCCGGCGACGTGGGGGCCCGGCTGCCGACGATCGCAACGGTGTTCCCCCCGTGGGTCCCGGCGCCGAGCCGATAGAGGACAAGGGGCGCATCGGGGATCGCGGCCAGGGACGCGGGGTAACCGTCGGAGCCCAGCGGGATTACGTGGATCCCCGCCGCCCCGCATGCGTCGCGTATCCGGGATGCCTTCTCCCCCGCCTGCCGGGAGACCAGGGCATCTTCGGCTTTCCGGAGAATCGCCGGGCCGCCGGCGTCGCGCACGCCGGGGAGAAGCGGGCTCCGCTCGCGGAACCGCAGCATTCGCAGGTGTCGGGCGGTGAACCCATCCACCTGGCTGAGCCGAAGGAGAATGTCGACCGGCGTTGATTCGCTCGTCATGCGGGCGGTACCTGTTCCTTTTCCAGGCACCTCCCGATCAAAATCCGTGCCGACCGGTAACAGCCGGGCTACTTCGCCACCCCGGACGCCGGCCCGGCAACGGCTTTCACGCCCGCGGAAAACGATTGCACGCTCTTCACGATGTACGCCGTGGAATATTCGGGGGATACGCGCACGACGACCGCCTCGCCGACCTCGACGCGCGCGGATGTCGACATTTCCGATTCCGTCCCCGCCGACTGGTCGCCTACGTCGAAGAGCCGGAAACCGTTTCCGGGCGCGACCCCGGAGGATGAACCGCGGTCCAGGAAGACGAAGTTTCCGGCGGCCAGTTCGCTGTTTTCCATCTGTCCCGCTATGGCGGTCGCCGTCGTTCCCGCGGGGGCCGGAGATAGCGTGACCGGCCTGTAGGAAGGGATTTCCTCGCTGATCAAGTCCTCACGGTTCAGGTCCTCGAACGACGTCCGGACGACCCCGA
>JAKALO010000010.1 GCA_021824125.1 Deltaproteobacteria bacterium
CGACGAGCATCGGTTCGACTCGACCCGGTGGAGCCCCGACCGGCGCAAGGAGTTGATCCTCTCGAAAATATCAGACCCGTGGCTTGACCACTTGGACCGGAATCTGTCGAGGAACTATGCGTTGCAGCAACGTCGGTTCCTTTTAAGCCACATCATCCCGGCCATGGGAGATGTGGACGTACGGGACATCCGCGGACTGGACGTGGAAACGCTACAGGTGAAGCTCTCCGACATGGGGTTGTCGGGGAATACGGTGCGCAACATCCTGACGACGCTGCGAACCCTCCTCCACTGGCTCAAGAAAAAGGACGTGATTGAGCGGGTCCCGTCCTTCCCGTCGCTGTCGGCGCTCCCGCGCGCGAACGTCGGATGGATCGAGCCGGAGACGCAACGGGCGATCCTTGATCACATCCGTCCAGACGTGCGCCTACTGGTAGAAACGATGATGGCGGCGGGGGCCCGGCCAGGGGAAGCGGTTGCGTGGAAGGTTCGGGATCTACAGGGTGGGGAATTGAAGATCGAGCGAGCGCTCACCCCGCGGAGGGAAGTAAAGAGCACGAAAACCGGCGCGGTGTCGTCGCACCTCATCGCCGAGGGGCTTTACGCACGCCTGAAGGAACACTCCCGGGGGAAGCTCCCCGAGGCGTGGCTGTTCGTGAACGCGGCCGGTCGACCCTACCATACGACGCAGGTGTCCTGGTTGTGGCGGCAGGCGGCGGTCAAGGCGGGGGTGGAGGTCTGCCTGTACGTGGCGTCCCGGCACTCCCGGGTGTCGCAACTTCGGCAGGAATTGGAGCGGAGGGTATCGGAGGAACTGCGCAAGGAACTCGCCCACGAGTCGTCACGAACGACGATGAAGCACTACTGCCGGGACGAAAGGGAACTAAAACGGTAGCCCGCCCGCGTCCCAATTGTGTCCCGGCCCCCCGCAAGTATTCGATATATAAGACCCTTCAAGTCTGTGGTGATGATCTCCACATTGTGGATTATCGCATAGTTGGGCCTGAAAACCGTGTCCCCGCGTGTCCCACGGGGGATCACCCTGCCAACGGGAACGATGATCCCACGATCAACCTGAGCCATCCTCGTGCGAAATCCCGCCTTCCCGCCCGCCCCCTCCCTACGGCTCGTCGACGGGCTGGATCGTGGCGCAGGCGCAGGCGTGGGCTACGGGCGGGGGTAGAACGATCAAGGGGCGGGTGGAGTTACGCCCTCCCCGCCTTTTCGTCCGAAGGCCACTCCTTCCTCTCGTTATCCGCCATCGTGACGATCCCCCGGGCGACCTGCTCCAGCGTCCACGCGAGTCGAGGGAACTCATGGACCGACCGCTGGAAGAGCGTCATCAGCGCGTTGCCGATCAGATCGCTGGACCCGTAGGTCAGCATGTGGCATCCCGGGGGATCTGCGGGAACGCTTGTCAGCAGCAGGAACGCGGATATGGGAACGCCCTCGGCCCCGTCGAAGTGAATATCCTGCGCGTGCCCCCTCTCATCGAGGTGGATCGTGGCTTCCTTCATGGCGTCACCCCGAGTAACGCCGGGAGGAACGCCTTCAGCAGGAACGCGATGATCCCTCCGGCGGTGACAAGGGATGTCCAGAAGATTCGGTCAAGCTTCTTGCCGTGGGCTTCGGTGGCCCTTTCCACGGCGGCTACGCGCTGCATGTCTCCCTCCCGTTTGGCGCACCCTTCGCGCATCAGGAGCTTGATATCGCCCCGGAGGCCGTCGATGGCCCCCCATACCGAGTCTGGAGTCCCGTTGCCCACGCCTCACCCCCAATCCGCGATTACTGCGAAGTATTTTTGTCAGAATCTCATGTCAATTAAAGCCACTGCCCCGAAATCCGCACCGCTCCTATCGTCGCGCTTCCCATAACCGCGGACCTCGACGGTCACCGGCCCCACTCTCAAGGGTCGGGCATAGATCTCGCCGAGTACAAGCCCCACGGTCCCCATGCCCGCTCTGACGCCGAACTCCTTCTGGACGGCAAAGAATGGGGGCGTCGCTGGCCTGTACTCGATACTTCCTACCCCCACCCCGTCCGGCCCCGTGCGGAGGATGGCCGATGCGGTACCACCGGCCACGGAGGGAGGGATCGTAGCGGACGCGATGACATGGGCAGCGTTGTCCTGTATCGTGGACGGGGTGAGGACGTCAGGAATCTTCTCGATGTATTTTACTTTTTCGATGACCCGGATGCGCTCCGGACCGGGGATCAGGATCCGCTCCACCTTTGCCGCCGGGTCTTTCGGTTGGATGGCCGGCTGCGGCGTGTTCGTCCACGGCTTCATCGAGTCGGGTGCAAACTTCAGATAAACAAAGGCCGCAAGACCGATTACGACAATCATCGCCAAGTTGTTTGACATGGCAGATGATCCGATCTTTTTCCAATCCACGATCTCCTCCTACTCCTTCGGGGCCGCCGGATCGGAGACCTTCGGTGCCTCCCCGATCGGGCTGTTGTACTTACTGGAAATCGTGTACCCCCACGTATGCTTGATGAGGATGGCCCCGACGATAAGGAACAGGACGCCGGTCGGTCCCCACCACCAGTCCGGGACGCGGAACCAGTCGAACGTCGCGTGAAGATACGCCATCACCATCGTGTTGATGACGAGGAACGCGACAAGACAGAGTGGATTCACATCGAAGGCGTTGATGAAGTCTCGCAGTGCACGGCAGAGCGTTCCCCAAAAGTTGTCGGCGAACCCATTGGCGCGGTCGGCCATCACAGCTTCCCTGCTGTGTTCTTCAGGATGCGCATCGCTTTCATTGTCCGCTCCTTGTGCTTGCCGCCGACGAAGAACCCCGCGACGAATGCCCCTGCCACGAGCGACAACCATACGGCGGTTACGATGTCCATAACATTCCTCCCTTTACGGCCTTGTAATGGTGATGCTGTGCGGCGTGGACGGCGCGAGGTAGGCTACCGTGTACGTGTAGTACGGCGCGTAGCCAGACTCGACATTCTCCGCCGGTATCGTGGCGGTAGCCGTCACGTAGATGGTCCCTCCCGGCGCGACGTTCAGGTTTCCGGACCACGATGTCGCGCCATTGAGCACGGTCGCAATCGCCGTTCCCCACGTGATGTGATCAAGGGACTTGTAGAGCTTCGTCGTGATCGTCGCCCCCGCCCCAGAACTGATTGCGGACCCGTCCGTATAGGTGGTCGGCAGGGACCACGATATCGTTTCCGCCCGGGCGTGCCGGGTGAGGATCATGACGGCGAGGATGCACAGCGCGAAGATGAAGATGCGGCGTTTCATGGGGCCTCCCACCAGCACGGCGTCCCGTAATCGGACGCCGCGTTGTCGATTGATATGGACCGCACGGTGACGTAGCAATTCGGCCGGATGCCGTAGGCCGCGAGTAACGAAAGGTCGAACGTGCTGACCGGTACTCCCACGTTATCCACTCCCGCGAGGGCCGCCCGGAGCGTGTTGTCGTTCCATGCCGCGTTATCGGACACGTGGACCTCGTACCAACTGATCAACCGGAGATCCATCGGGGAATTGTCGTTCCACTTCGCATCCTGTATCCACGTGAGCATCGTCTTCTCGACGGGGGCGGGAGGTCCCGAGGACGACCCGCACGACATCGCGAGGAGGCAAAGAAGGGGGATCCACCATTTCCTCATCATAGGAACGTCTTCAGAGCGTCATAGCATCGGTTCACGGTGCCCTTGCGGCATTCCTTCGGCGTCTTCACGTTGTGCTTCTCGATCCGGAGCGCGACGTACACGGTCGCCTCGAGGTACGGCCGCGCCATGTTAAACAAACCGCTCTCCCCGTAGGCGCTCCCGAGGTTTGCGAACAGGTCCGTCAGGTGGCTGACGATCTTAGGGACCTCCGGGAGCATGACCTCCACGTCGTCCAACCCGAGGTTGACCGCGCAGTCGAACACCACGCAGTCCAGCGGGTACGAGAGATGGTCGCACCCGGCGGGGATCCAGTAGTCCGATAGATACATCCCCGCGATTTCGTCGTCGGAGAGGTCGCGGGCGATGATCCGGTGGCGCAGGTACGGGTACTGCCGCGCGGAGATCCCCTTCCAGGTCGGCCCTCCGGAATCTACGGTGTACCCACCCTCCTTGGCGAGGGTGAAAGGCAACGCCTTCATGCGGAAGTTCTCGCGCATGCGTCCTCCATCGAAACAAAAACGGCCCCGAAGGGCCGTTGTTTGCGCTGTCTGACCGACAAGCAGGTTGGAACTAAAACCTGATCTTGACCCCGATGGAATGATTTTTTCTCACAAAGTCCACCTCATAAATGATCCAGAACGTCTGCCAGATCCGTCGATACGGATTGGGGAGGGCGATCGATACGGCCGTCGCCCCCACGAGGAAACCAATAAAATACCTGTCGACCTTTCTCATGCTCGGATACTCGCCGAGGAACGGATTCGTTTCCTTGTAATGCACCCCCTCTTCCTGGTGCTCCGCTTGCCGGTTCCAGTCCCTCGCTGTGTACCGGGTCTGAGCCCAATCAGCGACCAACGCCGCCGTTTGCGCAGCCTGAAAGGCCGTATCGGTTTTTGTCCACTCGAATCCGTGGCAGGTAGTAGATACAACCAGAGCCGCGGCCACCACCATCATGCGAATATGCAATAATGCCAAGGGATACCTCCTATAGGGACAGCGCAATTAAGTTGTCCTGTAAGTTCTTGCTCGTGAGTTCGAAGTATCTCTTCGTTCCCACATTGATGTTTTTACTCGCTCCGCTGTAGATCGCGGCGAAAGCGAGAGGGAACAATTCATCCGGAATTGCGGTTGAATTGCCGCCGTCAAAAGATACGATTCCCATTCTCGGAACTCCTGCACCGCTTATTCCGGTGGGGATGTGCATGCTGTGTTCAACGGCATCGGAACCGATGATGGTGTTGCTTGGCGCGCGGTTTGGCAGTAATTTGCGCGCGGTTTGGCAGTTGAATCCTTCCTATTAAGCAAGTGGACTTCCTACATATACGCATCACGCGTCATGCGATCAACGAAGCCAAGGTGTCTTGTACGGTCGCATTGGTCACTTTCTCGTATTTATAAAGAGCCAGATAAACCAACTTATACTGATTGTACATCGAGCTGTTGGCGAGGGTTCCCAGGTACGGAATATACCCCAGACCCAGCCCGGAGCTCGCGCTATTCAGCGGGGAATACATCTGCTTGTTCGGATTATTGACTGCCCAGGCATACTTGGTGATGATCGACAGGAGAAGGTTACTATCCGCATCCCTGATTTGAATGGTATCGGTGTACGAGGCGGACTCGGATATAAACGCCATGATCGGTGACGTCGAGATCTCCGCCACATGGATCGCGCAAACCGGGTAATTCGCCACCCCGATCGCCCCATGCGATTTCGCATTCGACACCGCCTGATTGGAGATCAGGAAGTCGAAGCTATATACGTTGGTCGTAGCGTCGTTCCTCAGAAATATCCTGTACGGCAGGTTATGGCTGTTCGGATCGCTGCCGATCCTGGCATATCCGATGATGGAGAACGCACCGCTTACGGGACAACTGTAAAGCAGCATCCGGGCGACGGTGATCGCCCCGGTGGTGTCATTCTGCTGTAGATAATGGATCTCGTTGGGAGTCGCCGCACGGTTCACGAACATGACGCCCGACTCCGCACTATCGTACTTGATGGAGATCGGGGTGTAGTGACTTCTCGGGGTCTCCGATTCCACTATTGTCATGGCACGAGCCATGGCCCCCGTGCTGAAATCGTACAGACCTCTGTAAAATCCGGGGGTCGCCCCCGAATTTCTCGATACGCTGAGAGCGACCTGCGCGCTGCCCTTATGCAACATATCCAGGCCATAAACCACGTCGGTTTGATTCCATAAGACAGCGAGGGAATTGATCACCGCAAGGTCGGCAGAGACCACGCCTCCGTAGATATTATTATTGGAATCGCGCCTGCCCACGAACACATTTCCATCGAATCCCTGCAACCCGAACGCCATCCCCTCGTCCGCGAAAGGCCACCTCCACGGGGCAACAGTCTTGAGGATATGGGTCTCATCCATCTTCATGTACTTCTGCTTCAGCGTGTCGCCCTGCTCGAACGTGATGTTCCCCGCGGAGTCCTTGAACCTCGCTCCATAGGCTCCGCTCCCGAGGTCCCCGATCCTCACGCGCTCCACGGACCCGCCGTCGTACTGGACGATCGCCGGGCTCGCTTGCGTGGCGGAAAAATCCGTGGTCGTCGTCGACCCGAACCGATCGTGGGTCACGATCCGGAAATAGATCGTCCCCGGGACGCCGGCGCCGCCGAAGTCCGCCCGGATCTGGTCATAGGTGTAGATGAACCCCGGACTCTGCATCTCGACCGTCCGCTTCAGGACCGTCCGGGCCGCGTCCGAGTAGATCGTCAGCACCCATTTCGAGAAGTCGAGATCCGGGGACGCTCCCCACTTAACGATGCAATCGCGACCGATATAGTCCGTCGTCACGCTTGGAGCCGTGGGAGCACCGTTCGTCAGCGTCTTCGTCGCGAAGGTCGTCGAATAGTTGCCGCTCGTGTCGATCGACTTCAGGTAAACGGTGTAGGAGGCGGCCGTTGCCTGCACCCAGAAGGACGTTCCCTTTCCGAGGTACAGCCGATTCGTCGCGTTCCCCCAAATCGTGTCCGTCCGCAGCTCGTAGTTTCCAAGGTCCGTATCGGGTATCGGCGACCAGTTCAGGACCACGCGATCCGTGAAGGTGCAGGTCGCGTCGACGAACGCCGGAGCCGTCGGAAGGCCCGTCTTCCCGGTGGGAGCGATGTAGGCGTACGCCCCGGAGGGAAAGAACCGGACGCCGTTGATCGTCCGGATGACGACCATCACGCTCCAGAGGGTCGCTTCCTTCACCGGACCGACCTCGTACACGCCGGAGCGGGTTTCACCGACCTTCACGTATTGATTGGAGCCGGAAGTGCAGTCCCGCAGATAGATTTCGTAGGCCGCCGTGTACGGGTAATTCGTCGGTTCCGCGAACGTCGCCCGGATCCATGACGACCATGTGCCGTCCCGCAGTTGCCGCCAAAATTCCGTCAACGTCAGGCCGGTCACCTCCGGGGGAGGCCCGTAGGAATGCGCTCCCTGGCTGATCCCGTGATCTACGATCGAGGCCGTCTGCGGGTCGTCGATGTAATTCGCCGCATTATACTCGATCAGGGAGAGCGACACGGTTTCGGAGGCGATCACGTCGGAGCATTCCACGACCCGGAATTCCTTGTTTACCCACCCGGCCGCCGGATGCGTGACCGTCACCTTGTCGCCCGGCTCGAGGATCAACCCCTGCAGGTTGGTCTTGAACATGCACTTGATGCTGCTGCCGATCAGCGCGGCATGCGTTCGGGCGATCCGTTCCACCACGTCGATGTTGTTGCAGGAGTACAGCTCGAGAGTCAGCTCGCGGCGATCGCTGTCGATCCCCGGAAGGTCGACCAGGTAATCCTTGACCTTCCAGTTCTCCATGGGGTCGATCCACTTCGCCCGGACCCGCGTGGGGATCTCCGAGATCCCCGGAACCTGCCAGGAGAACGTTCCGTCGATGATGTTGTTCGTGCCGTCCTCGAGACCGCCCGACTGGAACGACGCGACGGTCGTCTCCGGCTTGTCGATCTTCACCTTGTAATATCCGCCGGAGTAGATCAGGAACCCCCGGAACTGCGAAAGCAGCGACCGGATGGCATCCAGGCCGGATCCGCCGTCGATGGCGAAGTAGTTCGTGAGGAACCTCGGGCCGGAGCCCGCCTGGTAGGAAACCTTGATCGGATCGAGCCGTGGAGGCGACAGTTTCCAGGTGAAAATCATCCTACCGGTGGAATAATCGATCGTCCCTGACCCGCCGAGAGAGCCCGTCAGCACTCCCAGCCCATTATCTGAAACGGTCTCGTCTGTGGAAGAGAAGGCGATCGATCCGGGGACGATCGGCGCATACAGCAGGTAGTCGTCCATCTTGCGCCAGCCATCCCTGTATGTGATCCACCATGCTGACTCCGGCATTCCCGCTTCATAAGGGAACGCAGGTGCGGCAGTCAACGTCAGGAGTTTCGTTGCGTAGTTGATCGTTCCTGCGAATCCGCCCCCGGTGATATTTCCGGCGCCGTCGTCGTGCCCAACCGTACCGATTACAATCGTGTTGGGACACGGCTTTCCGCGCGGGAGCGTAACCGACGATGGCAAAGCACCCGGCGCCCACGTGAAATCAACGATATCCGCCCAACCCCAACGCAGGAACTCGGTAACGCCCAGCGGAGTGGAGCGGGTCACGACCTGGTCGGCATAGTTCGCCGCCTCGCCGAGCGTGATGTCGTCCATCTTCGTCTGTGGGATCGCCACCCCGAACCGGTCGTTCGTCATGACGTCCCGAAGCTGGAGGATGCCGTTCTGCGTGAATTTCGTCTGGAGGTCCCGGGGGTCGTACACCTTCCGGCCACGGATGAGGAAGTTGACCTGCGGCACGCCCTGGAACAAGTTCTGGTCGTAAATCAGCTTCAAATACACGACGGCCGTGTTGGGATAGGTGTCCTCGAAATCCGGGTCGATCGCCTGGATTTCGGAGAACGGCGTCTGGACGTTCGTTCCGAGCCGATAGCTCATCGCGAAGACCCAAAGATAGGGGGTGTTCAGGATCCCGCCGTTTTCCGTTTGCGCGTCCCAGACCAGCGTATCCCCGAAGTACATCCTTTCGATCCCGGCGATCTCCCCCTCGCACAGGCCGAGGACGCAGTGCAGCTCGTTGTTATTGGATCCGGTGGCCTTCATGTAGAGGTAATTTCCGCCAATTTTCTGCCAGCCATAGATAAGCGGTATTGGAGTTTGGGAGGAGCGGGTGTTTGCCTGGAGCCCCGCGGTCATGCTCTGCGCCCGGGCAAGCTGCTCCGCCATCTCCTTTTTCGCCACCTGGTTGAGCAGCATAGACCCGCCGGTGGACAGCGCCAGGATGCTCCCGTAATACGCGAGCTTGGACCATATGCCCGCCCCCGGCGAAAAGAAGACCGTCAGGACAATGGCGGCGCCGATAGCGACGTATCCGATGATTTTCTTAGCGTCACCCAACCCGCAACCCTCCGACGAACGAGGTTTTCACGAATCTCCACGGGATCAGCACAACGCCGGTCTCCTTGAAGGACGTGACGACCTTCCCGTTCCCGAGGTAGACGCCGATGCCGTAATCGGGCGCGTCATCATTCTCGCCGAACACCACGACATCTCCCACCTGGACGAACTCCGGATCGACCTCTCTGGCTCCGCGAAGCGGGACTCCATACAAGGCATCGACGATCTTCCAACAGGGGACCTCGGCGTGAGGCTTGCCGATCAGCGGCTGTATCCGCTCAAAGATCGAGACTTCGGTCATGCGCGATACCGCTGGATTCCCACGTGCTGATCGGTCTGAGGTATGTCCGGAGCGGTTTTCCCCCACCAAAGCGGGGAGGATTCGAGTTTCGGGAGATGACGGAAACCGGAGAACCTGGACTGATTCGCCAATGCCTTGCACCGTTCCCACGTCCGGTTGCACCACGTCTCCGCGCCGACGTAACCGCACCCCGCGGACTTGAACGCCCATGCGCACGTCGCCTGATACTGCCGACCCGGAAGGGACTTCTGCCAGTACGCCAGGTCCGTGCGGAGGGTCACGGTAATGATTGCCGTCGTCGCTTCCTCTTTCGCCGTGATGTCGTCCATCAGGCCGTCGAACACGATGAAGGGGACAGTGATCGTGTAGTCGTCGGAGAGGAACACCCGGCGGATCACCGCGCGTTTGCCGGCGAACGATTCGGACAGAAGCAGCGCGGAGATTTCCCGGGTGACGTTCGACAGGACGAGGGTCACATCGTCCGTCAGGCCCACGGAGGACTTCTTGATCTCACCGATCTGGATCGGGAACGGATAATAGGTGTTTCCCCCATAAAGGAGGGGGCGGTCGCAGTTCGTGAAGTACTGCGTGGTTGTGAGGTAGAACTCGAACAGGAGGGCCGATCGCGTGAAGGCCGCCTGTGCCTGCGCCTGCGTCCCCGGGTCGATGACGATCGGCATTCTGGATCCCCTTACCGGTCCCGATACCGGTGGCCGGCGTCTCCGCCGATTTTGTGTCGGGTGACGTGCTCACCTGCGACGGGCTTGTTGTGATGCGGGGCAAAATCCATGTCGACCCCGAGACAAGTCATATCCGTTCCGAGACCAAGCCTCGGGCAGGAACTGGATCTCCCGTTATCGGGTCCCACCCTCCAAATGTATGTGCGGGGCGCGTCTCCACCACGACATCCCCGACGGCAATCCTCTCCCCAAGGCCGATGATCCGTTTCCTTCCCGGCGCCTTGGCGTCAGCCACTTCCTGCACGGTGATGAGGTCGTAGACGTCCGGATTCTTCGCCTTCACCCCGGCGAGACCCGCCCCGAGGAACTCCGGCTCGGCGGCGATCGCCGCGTGGACCTCGTCTCCCACGACGGCGGCCCACACCGGAATCCCGCCTCCATCGTCCGGAGCGAGGCATATCGGCTGATCGATCCGCTTCCCTGCGATCTCCACATAGGCCGTCGGAGGACCAAGGATCGACTCCACGGTGGTCGGCTTGCTCTTTACGTAGACGAGCTTCGGCATGGGAAACCTCCTACCCGGTAATGGCGATCATTTCGGCGTCGGTCAGGGCGCGGTTGAAGATCATGAGGTTTTTGATGTGCCCATAGAGATGCTGAATTGCGGCATGACTCCCGATATAAACTGTAGATATTTCAGTTACCGGAGTTCCACGCCCTCCTGCGGTTCCATTCACTCCTTTACGGAAAACGTCTTGATTTGTACCATCGAATCTCCAACCTCTCTTGATTGATTGTCCGTATTCGGCGGGTACTTCCATTACTAACCCTAAGGCATCACCCGCATTATTGTAAAGAGACGATCTGATGCCGTTTGTCTGAATTAATGCATATCCAGCATAATTCACATCGCTTCCTACGACTTGTTGGTTCCCATTTAGATTTCCCAAAACATCTACAGTCGATACAATGGTAAAAGGAGATAAAGTAACCATATTTCCACTGCTCGGAACAGACAGGGTGTCCGCATTTCTCGTCACCGCCGCCGAGGTCGTGGGAATATAGGACGACGGGAAAGCCGCCTGTTCCAGTTGATGGCCGAAAGCATACAAACCCTTGGTAACGTCGCCTAAGTACGACGACGCTCCGGTATCATCCCGCAGATAAACGAATGAGTTAATTGACGTCGCCGTGTTCGTCACCGCATGAATCCACGCTCTGTAATACCCGTTCGGAGCAATATCTATCCCATCAGTGAGAGTAGTAAACCCCGTGCCGAGTAATGTCGCTGCCTCAATAGTCCCAACGGATAAATCCACAAGGGCATACATACCATTACCGGCGCCATCTTCTATTTGAATCCTGGCCTTTGTACGTTCTACCGCCTTCAGGTAAACCGAAAATACGTAATCCAATGCAGAGGCGGCTTTTGTACATACTTGGGCAACATAATGATTATTGTTAACCGCCGTCTCGACAATCTTATCCGCCGTCGTCGTGCCCATAGGATCGGTAGTGGCATTCGCGGTAATGGTCACATTTCCTTTGACCCACACCGCGTCATCCAGCGCTTCCGACCACAACACCACGTTCGTCCGCTGCCCCTCGATCAATACACCCTGAGGAGAGTAGGCAGGAGAGGAACCGGACTTCTTGTACCGGGTGGCCGCAGCCGCGTCCTCAAGTTGCGCCCCCCACGCATAGACCGCATCTCCGCTGGCTACGATCCGGATGCCGAAGGAGGGATTCGCGAGGGGCTGCGTCGCGCCGAGGCGCACCCATTCGCTCGTCACCGCAACCGTGGTCCACGTCGATCCGCCGTCCAGCGTCACCTGAATGGTCCCGGTGCCGGTCTTTCGTTTCAGGTAGATCGACCCGTATCGCACCCGGCTCACATCTGTGACGGCCTGCAAGCACGTACCGTTGGCCGCTGCAGCCGTGAGCGACTGCGCGACGGCTTTCCCGTTCGGTGCCGCCGCATTGTCGGAGGCTACCGTGACGCTGGATTTCGCCCAGTTCGCCTGCGAAAAGTCCTCGGAATAATAGAGCCGGTTGAGATACTGCCGCCCGTCCTCCCGCAGATCCCCCGAAGCCACGGACTCGATCAGATTCGTGTCCGGATTGAGCCGCGTGGCCGTCGTGGCGGGGGTGAAAGACAGGGGGCCGGTGCCCTTGTCCACACGCTTCAGGTCGGTCTGCGTCTTCCCGACCAGGGGGAGCATGAGGGAGATCGTCATCGTTGCTATCCTCCTGTCACGTAAGCCTTGCGATGTTCCGTGCGAACCGCTTGTACGTCAACGCGCCCCAGACCCCTGTTACCTCGAAGGAGTAGGCGCCCGTCGGATTCACGCCGGAGGTGGTCTGCCAGTCGGCCACGTACACACCCGTCGCGATCTTCGTAAGCGTTGCAAACGTCGCAACGACGATGTTGGCGGCGTCGTAGACCTTGCCGGTCGTCGAAGTTGGATCGAAGAGCGCCCCGGCCGAGTCCCGGAAACTCGCCTTGAACCGGACCGCATCTCCCAGGGTGAACTCCTTCTGCATCAGAGCGCCTCCAGGCTGATGTACGGATCCGCCACCCCGACCGTGACGTCCAGTTGGTCGAGCAGATGGATATAGGAGCCGTCGACGAAATCGATCTCCACGATCAGCCCGGCCGCCGGCGCCGTCCGGAAGACGAGATAGTCGAGCCCGTACTCTCCGGCTGCGTTCAGGATCTCGTAATCCGGCCCAAGCATGAATTCTGTGCCGCCGCGTTCCCGGACCGTTAAAAACGTCCATCCCGTAACGGGCAGGAGAAACACTCGCGTCGAGCCGTCCGCGGTGGCAATGTAGACCTGGTCGGCGGTCATGATGCGAAGGGATCCACATCGGCCTTCACCTCGGTCAGGGAAAGCCTTGCGTTGAACCGTCCGTACCGGACGTGGTCGTCCTCATAGAGGTCCGTCGCCCGGACGTACGCGACGAACCGTGCATTCCCCCCATCCGCCTCGATGACCGCCGTGTTGGCGACCGACACCCGGAACACGACCAGGTCCGACCCTCCCGGACCGGCTCCGGAGAGGACGTCGTAATCCGGCCCCTGGAACACCTCGGCCCCGCCGACGTAGACGGTCAGGAAATCCCACTCGAGGAACGGCAGGACCCACACGCGCCTGGATCCAGTTCCGGTACCGACGAAGACCTTCTCCCACGTCCGTTTCGACCGCGTGATGAAGAGAAACGGCTCGAACGCCCCTTTCCGTGCATGGATGAAGTTCAGGAGAACGTCCGCCTCCGCGGACTGCTCCATCAGGTTGGCGATGACCTCGAACTGTCGGATCGGCCGCCCCCACTTGGCGACCCGTTGCTCGACGCCGCCCTCCGACTGGTTGGCGAGGGTCTTCCAGTTCTCCTTGTACGGAGCGCGCTCGTACAGGACGCCGGATGGAAATACCGGGATCGTCATCTACCGGTACCTCCTCACGGCGTCACGGACCAGGCCGGCCCGGGCGAGCGAGTCCGCCATCATCCCGTCGATCGTCGATTTCCGGCTGGCGAGCAGTTGGTCGAATCCGTTCGCGTCGAGCGTGTTGATGGTCCACTCGTTCCGGACGACGATCGTCCTTTCGTCGCCTCCCTGCATCTTCACAGGGATCGCCTTGCCGTCCGGCAGGGGGACGACGGCCTCGTTCTGCCCGCCTTCGCCGACCAGCCCGACGGTCGGACGCTTCACGATGCCACCGGAAGAAAACGCCCGGAACGGCATCGACCCTCCGCCGGGAATCGCAAAAGCCGGCTGGAACCCGCCCTGGAAGATCCCGCCCAGCGCCGCAACCGCGGTGACCGAAGCGCCGCCGCCGGCCGGGCCGAATCCTCCCACCGCACCTGCCGCCGAATTCCCCGGGGTGAAGATCGATCCGAGCCCCGCCACGATCCGCAGTGCGATCATCTTGGCGATGATCTCCGACGCCGCCTTCAGGATCGACAGTCCCATTGACTGGAACATCTCGCGGACCTTGAACGTCCCCTGGGACGCGGCGAACAGGAAATCGCCGATCGCGCTCTCCATGCCGCCGACCGACTTATCGAAGAAATCCCGGCCGCGGTTGTACTCGTTGCCGGAGGCGTCGATGTAATCCCGCACTGCGTCCTTCAATCCCTCGAACGACGTGCCGTAGATCCGCTTGAGGTCCTCGTTCAGCCGGTATTCCCGGGCCGTGACGAAGGCGTCGTACTGCTCCCAGGTCGCCTTCTTCTGGTTCACCTTCTCGCGGAACGCCGCCAGATCGTCCTCGTAGGCCGCCTTAAGGTCCGCCGCCTCTTTCTGGTAGCCGGTAAGATAGAACCCGGCGGTCTGCTCGTTGATCTTCCGAAGCTCGGAGGCGCGGGCCTCCACGGCGGCGAAGAACCGCCGGTTCTCCTCGGTGATATACGCCTCTTGGAGCCCTTGGGCGTCCTTGTACTGGAGCCGGATGCGGTCGAGCTTCAGCCGGTGGATCTCCTCGTCGGAGTCAAGGGATAGCTCCGCAATCCGCTCATTGGTCTGCGTCTCCCACAATTCGGTTTTCGCCATGTAGATTTTGCTCGCCAGGTCCCGGAGCTCCTGTATCTTGTCGAGGTTATCCTTCACCTGCCGGCGACCTTCAGCGGACAGCTTGCCGGATACTTCGCCCTTTTCGTCCACCAGTCCCGCCTGCCGGAGCGACATGACCTTCGCGCGGATCTCCTCGATCCTCTTTTCGTACTCGGTCTTGAACGCGGCGGCTTCGTCCCCGTGGAGGGCCTTCAACTCGCCGGACATCTGGATCGACTGCGCCTTATACCAGTCCATGAACTCGCGCAGGGCCTTCCGCTGATCGGCGGACAGGGCCGGCGCGGGCGGGGGCTTGCCAAGGTCTTTGGTCGCCTTCGCTTGCTCCTTCGTGATTTTCAGCCCCTCGGTCTGGATCTGGAGGAATTTCTTGTTCGCCTCGATCGCCTTCGACCAGTTGCTCTCCCCAAGGTCGGCCGCCTTTGCCGCATCGACGAGGGTCTGCTCGAGCTTCTCGGCCCCAGCGGCCGACCAGGTGACGAACTCCCGGATTCCGGCCGCGGTTTCCTTGAACCCGAGTTTTTCGGCGAGCGTGCCGCCCCAGGAAAGGAGCAGCCGTAAGGGGGCGATGAATGCCTTGTCGAGCATCCACCCGAGGGCATATATGCCGATCTTGATGTAATTGATCCAGTCAGCGATGAGCGCGATCGCCAGGTTTGCAACCTTCAGGGCCGCAGTGAACCCGGTCCAGAGGATACCCAGGGCGCCGCTGTCCTTCAGAAGTTGACCGATATTCTTGACTATCGATTTTATCGACGCGGCCATGCTTCCGCCCATGATGCCGGACATCTTTTCGAGCGTTGGGCCGAATTCGTCCCGGATCTCCTTCGCCTTCTGCGCCAGCCCGCCGAAGACGGTTTCAAGGGCGGCGATGCCGGAGCCGAACACCTTGATCTCGATCTGCCCGACGGTCCGCTTGAATTCCTCGACTTTGAGCCGCATCCGGGTGATGTGATCATCGGTGGAATCCGTGACCTTGCCGAAGTCCTTCACCTTCTGCTCGAGGCGGGAGAGCACCAGCATGAGCCGTTCGGCCTGCTTCTGCTCCTCGGAGAGGGCCTCGAAGCCCTCCCCGAAGATTTCCTTCATGTCGGCCACGCCGACGATGCGCTTGAGCGCCCTGTCGGTCCCCTTGGACACCGCCTCGCTGATCTGTTCGAAAGATTCGGCAGTGGACTGCCCAGTGATCTTCGCCATCACGACGGCGCCAGCTGCGAACTTTTCGAGCACCCGCGGGTCCATGTTCCGCTTGATGGACTCGCCGAGCGTGTCCATGATGGTCTTCACGCCGATCAGCCCGTGCGACTGTCGCTGGATGTTCCCAACGATGCCCTCCGTGGTCTGGTCGTACTTCGCCAGGAGGCGATCGAGCGATTCCTGCTGCTCCTCGAACGTAGCCGCCTGATCAAGCAAGGAAAAAGCCCCGCGGATGGTTTTCGTCGCGGCGTAGACCGCGGCGGCCATGCCGGCCCAATACGACTGGACGAAAGAGGCTACGCTTTTCATCTGAGAGCCGAAACCGGACAGGGAATTCCTGATTTTCGATAATTCCTGCGAAGCAAAGTCCTTCGCACGAATGACGATTTTCAGTTCATTTGCGGGCGCCATACGAGGCAATCTCCTGGTCAACGATTAAAAGGGCCGTCATGAGGGTCGCAGACTGGTCGAGCCAGCCGCCGGCCACCGGCAGAAGGCCGGATTGTTTGTGGTTGTGCGCTTTGGCAACCCCTAAAATTTCGGGGGTAAGGTACGTCGCGGGGCATCGCTTCATAGGTGTCCCGTCTGGAAAATTGAAAACGGACACGGGGGCGTCTTCCGTACATCCCCGGATCCGCTTTTCTTCCGTCCCGCATTGCTCGCAGTCGTAGCCGGACAGTTCGCCTGCGATAAACGCCGCGAGCACGATCAGTTTTTTCTTTCCGTCTCCGTGACGCGGGTCTGCTCCGTGACAGCGTTCGCCAGCTCCCGCCGCCAATCTGGGGTGAGATAGTCCCAGTTTTCGGGTCGCGGCGCACCGTTGTTCTCCCGGAACGGCACCTCCCGGCCCTGGGCGTCCTTGAAGTTGCGCCACCCTTTAAGCCCCACGTTCAGAATGTTGATGACCTGCGTCCCACTCCGAAACTCGATGTTCCCGGAGACGTCGGCCCGGGCGGACCCGTCTTCGATCTTGGCAAGTTCCCGGGCGGTGAGCACCTTCAGCTCGAACATGGTCTGCTCCTCGGGGGGCAGATCCCGGTCGCACAGCAGGACGTATTCGATGACCTTGGTCGGATCGATGGCGATCGGCATGCGGTCTCCTTCTTTTCAGGTAAAGGCGATCGACAGTTCGTCGTCCCCGGCGTTCTGCGCGAGTCGGATCGGGACCTCGTAGGTGTACAGCCCGTCCCGTTCCGCCGGGTTGATTTCGCGGTACTGCACTTTCGGCGCGGTGATCGTGCAGATGTTCCCGGCCGCGGATCCCACAACGATTGACATGGCCGCCGCGGTGCCGGCCTTCCAGATCGAGTGGAAGTTGTGAGTCGCCACGGTCACGGCCTCGGGGTCGAACGACCCGCCGCGCTCATCCCAGTCGGTGATGAGGACCTCCCGGATGCCGTTCGCGTTGCTCAGATCGCGCCGAAAAGCCAGCCGGTTCGCCGCCGAAAGCGCCAGCTTCGTCGCGACTGCCGAGTACGCCTGGATCGAGAACGCCGCCGAAAGGATCGGAGGCGGCACCGTCGAATCGTAGGTGCCGTCGATAAGGGCCGCGTCGATCGGCGCCACGTAGAGCCCCTGGAATGTCCAGTTGATGACACCGTACTTCCCGACGGAAAGGTCGATGTCGAACGTCCCTCGGCATCCGTTCATTTCGTACAGGATGCCGTCCCGATAGAAGTAGATCGTGCAGGAGGGGAACGTGTCCGACTCGGGGAGATACGTCACGGAGGTCAAGGCGACGATCGTCTCGGAGAATCCGCACGCCTGGAACAGGGGAGAGAGTTCGGGGGCTGTGCCGGCGGCCCCGGAGCCCTTCAACTCCGTGGAAAACTTGATCTCAGAGTACACCTCGCCGATCACGTGGGCCAGCGGGGAGAGCTTCGACCGGTGGTAGTCCCGCACCAGGGCATCGCCGATCACCCGGAACCCGTCCACCTTGCAGAGAACGGCGTCTCCCGCGACGGGCGTGGGGTCCGTGCCATAAACAGTTTCCTTTTTCGCAAGAAGCGTCGTTCTCCTGGTCAGCATTTTCGTGTCTCCTTATTGCTTTCGGTATGTGACGGAGAACCGGACAATGGCGATCCCCGTCTTCACGTTGTTTTGGGAGAGCTGCTTCTCGTCTCCCGCGTAGACCGTATCCTGTGCGAGCCCCCCGAAAGTCACATCCCCGGAAAGCATCGCCTTCAAGATGTCTTCAAGGATTAGGTTCATTTCACCATCGGTATCCGACCCGGCCGCTGCGAATCCGCAAACGACGATCGTAAGTTTGTAATCCCTTATGGTTTGGGTATATTCCCCGGCAAGGGATCGGGCCGGATCCCGGACGTCAATCGTCGGGCAGGCGGATTCCGCCGGCTCGTTCGCACGCCAGCGGGTGACGCTTCCCCCCACATCCGTGTTGTACCCGTTGACCTTGGTGATGGCCTGCATCCGGGCGACAATCGCGTCTACGATCGCGTCTCTATTGTCGGCGGCCATTATGCGGGGTCCTCCGACAGGACGAGCATGGTAACTCCCGTGCCGTCCGGCTTAACGAGGATGACGTTGTAGGTAGTGCCTCCAACCTCGAGGAGATCGTCGGGGGCGGCATACGGAACATCGGCGGTTTTGCAAACCGCCACCGGTGCGGTCGATCCGATGCCCCGGCCCTCCACTCCCTCCGTGACGATGTACTCGTTGTCGAAGATCACCGGGATCTGCACGGCGGCGTACCACTGCCGGGTATAGGTGGCAAGCACGGCGTGCTCGGCGGTACTGAACATCGTGTCCAGGTCGGCGGCGAAGTCCAAGGCCATCGATTCTTACGCCCCCTCGACGGCCTTGGGGTGCCGCCCAGGCTTGCCCTTCCCTTCCGTCCCCTCGACGGTCTTTGGGTTGGCCTCCACGGGCGAGAGGTCCTGCAGGAGTATTTTGTTTACCTCGCCGTCGAACCCGATCTCCTCTCCGCGCTTGAACTGCACGGGCTGTAATATCCGGAAGACTCCCTTCTCCTTCGTAGGGACCAGTGCATGCCGGCGAGACGCGAACTGATCCGCCGAAAGAGAAAGCCTTCCGCTGCTGAATCCGGCGGACAGAGCGATCACGCGAAAGTACTTCATATCACCTCCGAGGAAAAGGGGGCCCAGTGGATCCTGGGCTCCCCCGTGGGTTTCATCCTGCTTACGATCAGGTCAGCGTGACGAGGCAGCCGTGCTGCCAGTAGCCGTATCCGACGTTCCGGGAGGCTTTCACGCCGTACTGGTGCTTGTTCTCCTTGAACTCGAGCTCCGACCCTTCCGCGATCGCGTCGAGGGAAACGGCCTCTTCCTCCTGGCGGATGAAGGGCTTGGCGTTGCCGTCCGCCCGAAACAGCGCGCACTCCGTGGTCCAGGTCAGCCGGGAATTGACATCGAGGGCGAACCGGAAGTCCCCGATCACCCCTTTGAGATTGGTCAGCGTGTTCGTCCTGGACCCGCTGGCGTCCACGATGACCGGGTTTCCGATCGCGGCGGCCGCGGCAGCCATGAACGGAACGGGGACCATGACCCGGAAGTACTTCGCCCCCTCGTTCATCGGCTCGCCCTGGTCGTCCTTGAGACCCAGGAGCTGCTGCACGGCGGACAGGATGACCTGCTCCATCTCCGCCGCCGTCGGCGCAGTGGGCGTGACGACGTTGTAGCTGATGTCGTTGCTCTGCGACCCGGAATCCCCCTCGCTGTGGTCCGTGTCGAAGAAGTATTGCCCGTCGTAGCAGACGGTCGATTCGCCGTTGATGATGAGGTCCGAGAGCAGCTTCGCCCAATGGGCGTTCGTGCGATCGGCGAGTTCGTTGATCCGGACCATGATCTGACCGGTCTTGTCGCGCCTGAGTTCCTTGACCAGGACCTCGATCGTCGCCTCGAAGTCCTTGTTCCGGATGATGATGCCGTTCTCGCGGAAGCCCTTGGCGTTCCTTCCGCCGATCCACTCCCGCATCGCCGGGGCCATCCCGAGCCAGCGGTACTCCTCCGATGCCTGGTCGGACGTGAAATACATGGAAAGATCGGGAACCCACTCGGCCCCCACATTCTGCTCCAGCCGCTTGTAGAACGAGCCGATGATCGCTCGGCTTGAAAGCGTTCCTGCACCCATGATGTACCTCCCGAAAATGAAAAAGGCCCGGAAACTTACGCTTCCGAACCGTCCGATGTTTGAATCCGTAATCCCGCGAAACCGTTGAAGCCGCCGGTTACGCCTCGCGCGCCCAGGTGCCGCGCATCTCCGTGATGACCCAGCCGTTGGGGTCGCCGTACTCCAGGACGACGTAGTCGCCGCGCTTGGCCGTCGCCTTGGTGTTGATGATGTACTTGGCGTCCGCTCCCGTGATGTTCGGACCCTCGATCATGTCGAGGGCGTTCGGGAGGACCTTCACGGCCACCGCGCCGTAGGCGCCGATGTTGACGATCTTGATCCCGGCCATCCCCTCGACGGCCGGAAGGGTCACGGTCTTTGCATCGGTGTCGACGAAGAACACCTTGCCGCTGTCCACCGCCGCGAGCGTCTTGTCGACGGAGACGGTCTCCCGCACCGTGTCTCCGTACGGATCGACGAAGTTGTCGGCATCGAACTCGACGATGACCACGCCGGAAGAGACGAACCGGCGGACGAACCCGATGAACACCCCGCCGGTCGGCGTGAAAACGAAGGTGTTGTCGTCGGTGGCGTACACCGGCACTCCCACGTCCGTGATGACCGCCCCCGAGACCGAGAGTTGCGCCGAACCTTTTTTCAGGACGCGGACGTTCAGGTCCGCGGCCGCCCCCGCGGAGTTATCGACCTTGCTCTCCGCGAAACCGGCGAACCTATCGCCGGCCGCCAGGGGCCGGGCATGGCCCGAGGCGGGTACGACCCCGACCGCCGCGCCTTCGTAGATGATGTCGGCCGCGATGACCGGTATTTCGTTGACGTTCCCGAGCTCGAAAACCCGGGGGGAATCCTTTGCCAACGTCGTCATGGCTTTGTCTCCTTCGCTGTTCGGAATGAATTACGTTTGTGGATTCAACGCTTCCGGGAGAGCACCCTCACCCGGCCCTGATCTTCCGCCTTGCGGTAGGACAGGAAGGCGTCGTAGTCGCCGCCGAACTCCGCCCGCAGCTTCTCGTCCTTGTCCCACTCCGCCTTCGCCCTGTCCTCGACGGAGGCGTTCTCGTCGACCTTGCCTGCGGGGCCTTGGATCCCGTCCACGGGGGGCTGTTCCACCGGTTTCGGGGCCTCGGCGCGGATGTCCCCCAGTTTCTTTCCCCGGATTTCGTTCTCGGCCTTGACGATCTTCAAGGCCACGTCCGCCCCTGTGCTCTTGCCGTCCTTCTTCGCCTCGGCGACGATCTCCTCGTGTCCGGGAAGGGCATTCTCCTCGATTCCCCGGATCCGCTCCCGCTCCGCCTGCGCGCCTTCCAACCGGAAGGACTCGGCGATCTCGGGGGCGTTTTGGGAGATGAACTTCGAGTCGATCACCGTCGACTCCTGCACATCGATTTCCGCATGTCCGAATTTCACCTTCATGGATGCCTCCTTGGAAAGTTTTCCGATCACCTGTTCCAGGGTCGAAACACCGTCGACCAGTCCTGCTGTTACTGCCTGCCGGCCGAGGAACAACCGTCCGTCGGCCATCTGCTCCAGCACCTGTTCCTCCGATACGCCGCGATGTCTTGCCACGTCCCCGACGAACGCCGTGTAGATGTAGTCCACCAACTCCTGGATCGTCTGGCGGCCCTCCTGGGAGAGGGGTTCGTACCGGGAGGCGATCCGCTTGTACTTGCCGGCGGTGATCTCCGTGGTCTTGACGCCGTATTTTTCCTCGGCCTTTGAGACGTCCACATGGGAGGCCACTACCCCGATCGATCCCACCTGGGCCGTGTCGCCGGAGATGAAGATGGAGTCCGCCGCGGAGGCGATCCAGTAGGCGGCCGATGCCATCATGCCGTCGGTAAAGGCGACGATGGGCTTTTTGCCGCGCATCCGGTAGATGTGATCTGCGAGTTCCGCCACGCCGTCGACCGAGCCCCCGGGGGAGTCGACGTTCAGCGCGATCGCATGAACGTCCCCGTCCGCCATCGCGGCGTTGATCTGCTCCTGAATGTGATAGGTCGACATCCCGCCGGAGATCTTCGTAAAAATCGACATCCGCTTGGCGACGATTCCCTCCATGCAGATCACCGCCACGCCGTCGACGACATCGTAGGGCTTCTGCTCGTTCGAAAGGGGTTTGCCGAGCCTGGCTTCCACCACGGACAGGTCGATCTTTTCCCCACGGAGGTGCACCCGATAGATCTCCTGGATTTCGAGGAGTTTCTCGGGCACGATGGCCCACGGGCTGGTCAGCACATCGATGATTCTCACCTTGCTTCCCCCCTTTCGGGTTGGTCTTCTTCCTCGGGCGGCATCTCTTCTATCATCGGGCGCCCCTCTTTGCCCTCGGTGTTTTCCTTCTCCTGGAGGAGTCCCGCATCCTTCAGGAGTTTCCGTTCCTTTTTGATCTGGACGATATTTCGTTCGAAGTCCCCGCCCGTGATGGCTGCCGTCTCGTCGTCCAGGGTGCTGATCCCTTCCTCGATCCGGAGCTTGGAGGCATTTATTTCTTTTAGCTCGTCAATCTGCCCCGGAGCATCCCCGATCCACTTCGAGCCGAGATACGCCTTCCTGATAATGGGGTCTCCGAAATATCCCGGGGCCTTGATCCGGCCGAGCGCCACGGCTTCGTCCATGAGATTTTCGTACACGGCCTGGCAGAAGTTCGCGGCAAGCCAGGTTCTGCGGGCCTTGAAAAACCGCCACGCCTCGAGGATCGCCGCACGGGCGGCGGAATACGAAGCCGTGAAGTGCTTGACCAGGATCTCGAACGGCAACTCGAGCGCGACCCCGATCTGCCGCAACACGGACATGACGAACGGATCGAAGGCGGCGTTGGGCCGTCCGGGATTGGCGGTCTGTATCTCCTCTCCTTGCGCCAGGTTCAGAATCGCCCCGGAGGCCAACTTGAAGTCCTCGTCCGCCTCGGCGCCGCCGACCTCCGAAGTCGGTGCCATTGGAGAAAGACCGACGCTCCCGGTGGCGGACTTGACGAAGACCGTGAACATCCCGGAAATCACCGCGGCGGTGATCTCAGCCTCCGTGTAGCGATCGAGCCCCTTCAAAGACTCGATTACGGGCGCCAGGTAGGGGACACCCCTTGTCTGCCCGGGCCGCAAAACCTTGTAGAGATGCAAAACGTTTCGACGACCGGTCCGGTTTCCGAACGCCTGGACGACAGTCCAGGATCGACGGATCGGCCCGATGAGTGCCCCGGGATGCTGATCCATGATGTGGTAGGCGACGGGAGCGCCGTTTTCATCCCGTTCCACCCCGCCTGCCAGCGTCCGCGTATCCTTGGCGTTGTCCTTGTTGCAGATCCGGTCCCCTTCGACCACCTGCAGCCGCATCCCATAGGGCTGCCCGGTCCGCAGGATGGAGGGCATCAGGATGAATACGTCGCCGTTTTCAAGCACCTGCCGGAATACGAGGTCCTGTATCGCCGCGAAATCAAGCGTCCTTGCCACATCGCATTCGGCTGTTTTGGCCCACAGTCTCCATTCGCGCTCCGTCTGACGTTCCCAGGCGTCCGCGGCGGCC
Organism: Deltaproteobacteria bacterium; assembly: GCA_021824125.1. GTDB lineage: Bacteria > Desulfobacterota > Deferrimicrobia > Deferrimicrobiales > Deferrimicrobiaceae > JAKALO01. Next base: position 23,425 of record JAKALO010000010.1, read on the forward strand.
TCGTCCATCTTCAGGATTTCCCGGTCGATCCGGGATCGGAGTTTCAGCCCCGTTCCAACGACGGACGTGCAGACCGTGTTGATCGCACCGCCGGCCAGGGGAGCATTACGGACGAGATCCCGCGATCGTTCTCTCAGCGCCGGCAGATCGAAAAGGATCGCCCCGTCGGGGTCCGTGCCGAACGGGTTCCAGGCTTTCAGCGATCGGCGGACGCGGGATCCCCCGTAGTAGCCGCCGGCGATGGCTGCCATGAGGCGGGCCTGCATCCGTTTGTTCCCGCGCGCCGGATCCAGATAGTTGACTACCTGGTCCACGAAATTTCCTTGTACGGTGATCCCGCCGTCGCGGGTTTTTATTTCCGCCTTCATACGGGCGTCCCGCCGTAGACCTTGATGGTGCGCACCACGTTGGACGTGCCCCCGAGTTCCTGGCACTTCTTATCCCAGTAGTCGATCTGCTGCTGGATCGCCCTCGCATCCGCGCGGGTAAGAGATCGGCTTCCGATGGTGTAGGACTGCCCAGAGGCCACCGCCGTGGAGGCTGCGAGCCACGATGCGAGCTGCGCCTCCGCCTGCGCCAGCGTGATTCCCGCCATCGATCTACCTCCCTACCCCGCGGCTTAATACCCTGCGGCCGCGGCCTTGGGGCTTCAGGTCCTCGGGCGTTCTGATTTTTTCTTTCATCTCCCGCGACTGGGCCTGGATCATCGCGGCATACCGTTCCAGGTCGGGGTTGAGGGCGATCAGCGCCGCGTAGCCATAAACCCTGGAATCCAGTCCCTCGTTTCTCTCCCGGTTCTTCTTCCAGATGAACTTGACTTCGCCCTTCTCGCGGATCTTGATGAGCGACTCGGCCGTGAGCTGCTTAAAATACTCCTCGTCCGCCGCCATCGGAAAATGCATGTACCCGGGGCCCGGGCCCTCAAGCTTGAGCCGCGACAGAATCGTGCGCTTAAGAGCGTCCGTCCCGATGATACGCAGGGGGACGTTGCCTGCGTTGTTACGGTTCGGCCGGCCGACCGCCGGCAGTGCCGGCTTGCTTCCCCCCTTGACCGCCCATATTCGCCGGTCCTCTCTGGGCTTGCAGAACTCGTAGACCTTCGTCGTCGCGTGGCCGCCGGAGTCGATCGCAGCCGCCATGACGACGAGGGTTACCCCGAGCTCGTGCTGGTACCGCTTCGACAGGAGGATGTCCAGATCCTGCCAGGGGCGAAGGTCGGTTTCCGTGCGCCCAGGGATGACCGCGTATTCGATCTGCCACGACTCCTCGCCGGGGGCCCACCCGATCACCTCGGCCTCGATCCGGTCGTCTTGGACGTCCACTCCCACCGTGATCGCGCAGACCCGGGCGGGGACGAGCGGGCCGTATTCCTCGCGGCGGGCAAGAAGGCCGCTCTCGTCCACCGTGGTGGTGTCCTCCTTCCACGTCTCCCCCAGGGCGGCGTTTATGAACACCCGGAGTTGCTCGGGGCTCTTGGACCGGACGGCCTTGACGAACCGGATCGCGAGTTTGTGCAGCGTCGTCCAAGGGGAATAGAGTGCCGATATATGAAATCCCGCGATCCCCTTGACCCATGGCCGCGTAATCTCCCACCGGCCCTTCCGGACCATCCGGTAACGCTCGTGCTCCTCGATGCGGCCGCGGCAGTACGCGCATTCGTAACGGACGTCTACGGGGTTGCCCCGCTCGTCCTTGCTCCATTTGACCTGCGGCCATATCAGGCGCTGGTGCTTCCTACACCCCTTGCGGGGGCAGGGGACCATGAAGTACCGCTGGTCCGAGCCGTCCCATTCCGCCTCGATCCGCGAGATCTCGTGAACCGTCGGGGTGGAACCCTTGTACGTCTTGGAGTTCCAGAACGTCTCGGTACGGACGGTGCCGAGCTCGATCGCGTCCCCCTCCTCCTTCACGGAGGGAGGGTACTTGTCCACCTCGTCGAACAGCACGATCCGGATCGGACGGGAGGCGAGGTCCGCCGGGGATCCCGCCGTGGCCACGGCGAGCATCCCGCCCTCGAAAACCTTCTCCTGGATCGTATTCGATGAATTCTTCGTCCGCGGCTCGGCGATCACCCCACGGAGCGCCGGCGTGTCCCGAAGCATCGGCGAAAGCCTGGTCTTGCTCCAGGAGTTCGCCATCTTGATGTTGGGCTGCACCACCAAAATGGAAGCCGGGTCCTGGTGGACGTGAAACCCGATGATGTTGTTGATGACCTCGGTGGAGCCGACCTGCGCCGCCTTCATCAGGACCACGGTCGAGACGTCCGGATCCGAGAAGGCATCCATGACGCCGCGCAGATATTCAGCCCGCGCGGTGCTCCACTTGCCCGGCTCGGCGCTTGCCTCTGCGGACAGGACGCGGTGCAGGTCCGCCCACTGACTCACCATCAACTGCGGAGGCGCCTTCACTATCGCCGTTGCCCGGTGCAATGTCTTCGACAGCCCGGCCAAGGATTCCGGAGTAATCAGCGCCGGCAAGCTCATCCAGTGCCTCGCAAACCATGCCGGTTAATATTTTCTCCTTCGCCGCATCGCCCGAGACGCCCCGCAGCCTCGGTATGGCTTTCCGGGGGATCGAGAGCACCCGGGAACGAAACGCCCCCGCAACGCGCTCCCAGACTTTTCCGACCAGGGACGTGGGAACGAACTCTCCGAGGGCTTGGGCGAGTTTGAGTTCGTGGATCTGCGCCTGGGCGGTTTTAAGGCGGGTCTCGGCCTCTACCAGAGTGGGGTTTTTCCCGCCTCCCTTTACGAACTGCTGCCACCACTCCATCGCCTTGACGCGATCGAAGCGGCCTGGCGCCGTCTGTGGAAGCCCTTTTTTCAGGTAGTTCCGGACCTGCCTGGGTATAACCCCGAAATCCCGGGCGATTACGTCAATACCGACGATTTCTGGCTTTCTGGGCCTACCCATCGGACCTCACGACGACAGAAAAAGGGTATCGGCCTACGCCGACAAATCTGTAACAATCGATCGGGGTCGCGGGATACCCTCGATTACATTTTCGTCGGAAGGACCCGCCATCAAAAACCCTGCTCCGCAATGGCTGCCGCGATCGCCTGGCTGATCGATTTCTCTGCGTGTTCGTTCGCCACGCGCTGCGCAACGTCGAGGACATGCACGCGCTTGGGGATCCTGACGGTTTTCTCAAGTGCCCACATCGGGACGAGCATCGATATCGTCTTGCGGGCCTTGCCTCTGCCGGCCGCGCCCTTCACTCGCTGGAACAGCACCGGTCCCTTCTTCGTCCGGATGCGCACGAGTTTGTCGCCCATGCGAGCCGGAGTCAGCCTGCGCGGGATAGGCGCAGTCTCAGTCCGGGAACTACGCACCTGCGGGAATGGAACGATAAGGAATTCGGATTCGCGTGGCTTGTGAATCACATCTGACTCCTGCTCGACGAGCCACGGTGCCTTTGTGGAGATAGTGGCCTCCAGGTTGTTTTTCGTCGCCGCCTTGCGGTTGATGCCGTACTTCGTCCCCGGCCTGATCCAGTGGCCGCGGACGGTGAGGTTCTGCATCGCCTCTTCGATCATCGCAGTCTGCACCTTGTCCGCAACCCCGGTGATTGCCCGGGCAACGTAGTTCGGAATACGCTGCGAGCCCAGCGCATGAAGATCCCGAACCATCTTGTCGATTCCCTGGATCTCGATCTTCAGTTCCATGCCGTCCTTCTCACGCCGCGAACGGCGCCGCGTTCTGCCGCCTGCTGTGCGCCGCCAGTTGCCGCGCCCTCTTCGTCCCTACGACGCAACAATCGCAGGCCCGGATCGTCAACTCCTTGCCGCCCGCGGGGAAGATGCGGCGCTTGATGCACGCCTGTTCCCGGTCCCGCAACCTGCACTTCCTCGCCGCGTGACCCGGGGGTAGGCGCTGCGCCATCTCGGCTCCTTGTGCCGGTAAAGGGGCGCGGCCCCGTCTGAGGGGGCCGCGGGAAAGGAGAAGCACGCCACCTTCTTGGCGGAGTGGCTGGAATGACGGAGGGCCCGGAGGGAGTCTCCGAGCCCTTCACTGCCGGGGCCTTGACCGGGTTTCCCCGGGCATCTCCGCCCCACCGTTGCGCTGGTCGCGCGTGGTATTCCGACGATTATGCGGCTTTCCCTGATCTTTTCATGGCATGCCACTTCCCGTGACAGGAAGCGCAAAGAGTGACGCCATTGTCGACTGAGTGCCGAAGTTGCGGGAACTTCCTGCGCGAAAATATGTGATGAGCGTGTAGATTTTCAAGAGAGCCGCACACCTGACAGGTCATGGCGTCTCGCGCCATCACTCCCTTTGACCATCTTTCGGTGTGTTTCGCCGTTGCTTTTCGTTCCGCCGAATCTCTTACTCTTCCGGCGTGGACGCGATTCTCGAACTCGCTTTGGGACGTGGCAACGATGGTGCCGATATTTCTCTTTTGCAACCTCTTGGATATCCTCAAGGCTGGTTCTCCCTTATGGTCCCCATTGTGTGGATATTCGCCACCATGTCAATATCGGAATCTTTCAATTCTTTCACGCGACGGTTCCCGTGCCTGAAAAGATGCTTCAACCCGTTCACCTTCACGAAGCGATACGCCGTCGAATAGCTGACATCGAACTCCTCCGCTACTTCGGGGATGGTCCACCCGCTGGCCGCGCAATCCATGACGGCCTCGCGGGTCATCTCACCCAACGCTGATCCCTCCCTTGCGGAGAGCTTGCGCCATCCGTCGGATATCCCAGGACACCAGCCCCCGCAGCCGCCGCGGTTTCACGAACGCCCCACATGCGACGCAGTACACCCGCCCCTTGCCACGATCCTCCGGGGCCCGCCCCATACAGAGGGGGCAGACGCTCCACGCCGGGATCGACTGCCAGAACGTGCCGGCCACGTCGTCCGATACCTTGAGCCACGCCTGCGCGTACCCCGTGCGGTCGTACTTCTCGACCACCACGCGGACGGAGACGGCGTATTCAAGCTGCCGGTTCCCGGCGTCGACCCGGATCGGAGCAGGAATCCCCCTCTGCGGGATCAGCGTCTTCACCCCGCCGATCGACATGATCCGCTCGGCCTCCTCGACGTGCTGGCGGAGAGTGCGGGGCATCAGCCCTGCGCCCTCATGCACGTCCGTTCATGGAGCCTCCTCGCCCTGATCTCGTTCAGCTCGTTCAGGAACTGCTGCACGCTCGTGGCCACGATCAAAGTAAAAACCCCTGCTCTTGCATAAACCGGATCGGGTCTTTCCCGCCTTTCTTGGTGTTGCATTTGGGGCAGGTTAACTGGATATTCTTGTCTTCGTTCTTCCCACCGCGAATAAGGGGCACGATGTGGTCAAGATGAAATCCAGTTTTCTTTAAGCTCTTTTTACAGACAGAACACTTGCCCTTTTGAATCGCGAACAGCCTTGAAGCTATATCCGGGGATAATTTCCCTCCGCTGCCTTTCTTCCGTGCATGGCGGTTTTTATTGTTGATCTTCACCTTTTCGCTATTTTCTTTCCGATATCCGGAGCTGTAATCCCTCCCTCTCGTCGGGTTCTTTTCACGCCACTTGTCCAGATATCCCTTCACCTTTTCCGGATTCCTCGCACGCCATGCGGCAATACTTTTTTTCACCCGCTCTTTGTTCTCGGCGTAATACGCAGCCCGATAAGCCCTCGCTTTTTCTTTTGACGCAAAGGACATTACTGCCTCTCTCTGGTTCTTCGATTACGAATCACGTCAAGCTCTCGAAGAAACTGGTCAACGCTTGTCGCTACAATTCGTTCAAGCCCACATCTTCGGTAAATTTCTCCCCATTCAGCCTGCTCAGGTTCAAGGTCATTCCCCGCGAGTTTACATTCCACCATCACCACGCAGTTGGCGTCCGGCACGTAGACCGTCAGGTCCCACGTCCCCGCGGTGTGCAGGCGCATCACACCCGCGTTCTTGAGCCCCCGGGCCAGCCCCGTGTTATTGCGCTCGCAGCGAAGGTGGAGCCGCCGGCAAGCATCCCTGATTGGTTCTTGAACTTCACTCGTTTCCCAGTTCTTCTGGGCGCCGGATCCATGCCGAACCTGCCGCGCCCAGGGGAGCTGCGTGAAGCGGGTCACTTTGCCGAGGCCTCCGCTGGTGAATCCCCCGCGGCTTCCGCTGCCGGCGCCTTGGGCTCCAACCCAAGCACCTCCCGATATTTCACGGCGTACTCTCCGAACTCCGCCGCCTCGAGGACCTCAAGGATCCGCAGGAACGCGGCTCCATGCCTCTCCGCGATCGCACCCCAACAGTGGCGGTGCACGGCGATCTGGCCGATCATCGCCCACTCCGCCTCGGTGAACGTCTTGATCGGCTGCTTGTAGATCAGTGCAAGGAAGAAGTCGTGATTGTCGACGTAGTTTTTGGCGCCCCTCAGGTACGCGCCGCTCAGGTACGCGCCCCTCAGGTACGCGCCGCCGAGGTCCGCGCCCCTCAGGTACGCGCCCCTCAGGTCCGCGCCCCTCAGGTACGCGCCCCTCAGGTACGCGCCCGTCAGGTACGCGCCCCTCAGGTCCGCGCCGCCGAGGTCCGCGCCCGTCAGGTCCGCGCCCCTCAGGTACGCGCCGCCGAGGTACGCGCCCGTCAGGTACGCGCCCCTCAGGTCCGCGCCGCTTTTCACGGCGGCCTCGAGGGTGAGCTTCAGGCTCTCCGTCTCCAGGCTGAACAGGATGTTCCCGCTGAAGCGGTGCTTGATCTCGAAGAGTTTCACCGCGCGCCTCCCGCTCTCCTCACCGGCGGCGCGTTCCCTGCCTCCACGCCCAGCGGCAGCGACGGCTGCTCAACCTCGATGTTCGCGATGAAGGCGCCCTTCTGCCCGTCGGTGAGCTCGTCGACGGCGGCCTTCGTGGCGGTCCCGTCGATCTCGATGTGGAACTCTCCCCGCGCGTACTGCGTGGGGCCGTCCTTGGTCTGCCGGAGCCTGTAGGACACGTTGCGGATGAACATCTTCACGTTCGCCATCTGAAGCCTCCTTTTCGTCTGGGGGTGGGGTGCCTTTTTACTGCCGTCCACTTCGTCCGTCTGGTGATCAAAAAACGCTCCTCTGGCGAATACCCCTCACGGGGTTACCCCTCACAACGAGGGAGGGGGAACCCCCCCCCGTAGGGGGGGGGTTGTGGTGAGGGGTAATCGAAGTAAGTGAAATGAAAGGGAAATATTTCCCCTCACAGGTGTTTTTTGAGGGGTAATCGTGAGGGGAAATCAATGTTGTTGATTTTATTGAGGATTTAATACCCCTCACCGAATACCCCTCAAACGTGAGGGGTATTGAGGGGTAATCGAAATGAGGGGTATTTTCCGCGTGGAAATGAGGGGTCATTCAGCACCTCCAGAGGTGTCTTCCACCAGGGAGAAAATCCGGCCGTTGCCGCGACCGATGACGGGCCTCGATGTGACCATGTTGACGAGGGGGGAAGAGGCGAACGCGACGGCGCGCTCGGCGGTCGCCTGGGAGACGTTCTTCAGCTCCTTGATCTGGGAATAGAGCTGCTTCCCCATCATCTCGCCGCCGAAAGATTCGATGATCCTGGCGATCTCCACCGGGGGGATGTTCGACCGCAGCAGCTTGGGGGCTTTCGTCCCAGGGACGAGAACAACGCCCTCCCGGGTGAGCTCCATAGGGGCCGGGTCCTCGAAGTTCCGGAGGGTGAAGTCGAGATGGAATTTCTCGTCGGAGTCCTCTTTCGTGCGGGAGAGCATCATGGCGCCGTCGACAAACCCGTCCAGTCCCGCGCCGCGCAGCTCGGAGATCCCCGAGTTGACACCGATCGACTTGCGCACGTGGTGAACCAGGAGGACGCACTTCCCTGCTTCCTTCACACGGTCGAGGACGTCCTGGACCCGCCGGGCATCGGCGTGGGAGTTCTCGTCACCCTCGGCGATGAACCGGTAGATGGGGTCAAGGATCACAACCTCGAAGGGATCGACCAAGCGCATGAGGGTGCGCTCGCCGGCGTCGGTGTCGATCTTGAGCTTTCCGTTGGTGGAGAGGTATTCCATGCGCTGGAGGCCGTCTTCTTCGACTTCCGTGAAGGCGATCAGCTTCTGGAATCGCTCCCGGAGGCGCACCTCGCGGCCTTCCGCGGAGAGTAGCAGGACCTTGAAGGACCGGGTGGCGTTGAAGCCGAGCCAGGGCCCACCGGCGGCCGCGCACAGGCCCATCGACTTGATCGTCCAGCTCTTCATCGCCTTCGGTGGTCCGCCCAGAACGGTGACCTCCCCCATGGCCAAGAGGCCCTCGAAGACTTCTTCCGGAGATGTGAGGGTCTCGTCCTGTAGGAGATCCAGGACGGGCCGTGGGCGCATATTCTCGAGGACGACGAGCCTTGCCGCCTCCGCTGGCGTAAGTTGAGGGGCGCTCCAGCGGGTTTTACCTTTTTCGATCCGGGGGCCCGGCATCCGGCGGCCGACGTCCTCGACCACAGACCCAAGATCATCGTCGTCGGGTGTGTGCGGCATTACAGGCACAGATATTCCGTCAATTCGATGAGTCCCCTCTCGTATTCATCAGGCGGAAGATCCACAAGCAGCCGCTTCCCGCGCTCGTAGTCGATCCACGAACGGGAGCCGCGGGGCAGACGGGCCAGCACGAAAAGGGCGGCGAAAGAGACGATCCTCTTTGTGGAGAGCACATCGATCGCCATCAGATCCATCCCTCTATCGCCAGCCGCAGCCGGTCCGCCTCAAGCGACCGGTGCCGTAGATCCTGCGTCGCCTTGGTCCACTCCGTTCCCCGGGTCGTCTGGCAGGTGAACGCCTTCTTCACGATCACGCCGAAGCGCAGCAGCTCGCGATCGATCTCACGCGCGCCCGGGCAGTTCCAGAGCACTACCTTCGGATCGTTGAAGAGGTACTGCGTCCCAACGGGGATCCGCAGCTCCGGCGCTGGGGCGGGGGATCCGCAGCATTTACATGGAGGCATTTCGCGCCCCCCGTTTCTCATCTCGGCACTCCTGGCAGGACACCGAACCGTAGGATTTTGACTCCCCACAGGCGTAGGTATCTCCCACGCGACCGGCGGAAGCCCTCTTCTTCGCCGCCTCCGCCTTGGCGCGCGCCACTCCCTGCTTGCAGTTCGTGCACGGGATCTCCCGACGCTGATCTATCAGGGTGTTCGCGATCGGACGCATCGCCGCTTTGCGGACAGCCAGACATACGCCGTCGTCTATGCACGGGTTGATCTCGATGCGGGGCCGAGGGACCGTGGGCGGAGATTGCGCTACAGGGGGGGGGGCTTCCGCGGGCTTACTGTCTTTTGCCCAAGGGTCACGGCCGAGGAGGCCGGCGATCTGCACCTTCCGTTTACTGTGCGGCGTGACGCGGAGGCGGTGCCACGAACTGATGTTAAATATCGATACGCCTGCTTCTTTCAGGCGGCGGTACTCGTCGTTGGAAAAGATGCCCGGACCGGGAAGTCGGCTCACTTCCGCCTCAGCTCCATCAAGGTCTTCGCAATCTCTGTGACCTGTTTTTCGAGCCGCTGGATCGTCAGCTCCCGCTGCGCCTGCTTCGGCACCAGGTCGCGGACGGCGAAATACTTCGCGATCATCTTTCCGCCGGTGGCGTTGCGGATGAGGTCCAGCTCGTTCGCGAAGAGGTTCGCCGCCCCGGAGAGCTTCATGGACAGCAGGTTGATCGACATGCCGAGCGCCGCTGCGATCGCCTTCGGCGGCTTGCCGCAGTTGTAGACGTCCCAGGCCGCGGCCTCCGTCGGGGTTTCGAAGTCCCGCGGATCGGGCTCGGTCTTTTCTGCGAAATTCAGGGATATCTGATCCGACATGGCAGCCCTCTTTAACGCGGCTGAAAAGAATTAACGGTCGTTAAATAGAACCTCGGATAAAAAAAGGCTATGACAGCGGCCCATTCAATCGTTGCTCGCCTTGCGGTACTTGGGGTGCTTGAGTTCCAGGAAGGTCACGGCCCCGTTGGTCGCCTCCTCGATCTTCGCGGCCAGGTCATCGGACGCCACCTTCAAGCCGCGCTCGATCTCGGAAATGAAGCTCTGGGCCGTCCCGACCTGCTCCGCGAAAGCCCCCTGGGTCACCTTCTCGCGCTCTCGCCATTCATCCAGACGCATGCAATCACCTCCTGCTCGAATCAAATATCGCAAGGCGCGATAGATGTCAAGGGGAAATTATCGTGATTTGCGATTTGACGGGGATATCGCTATGAGCTATGTAACTTATATGCCTGAGAATATTGGAGATATCATTCGTAAAGCCCGCGAGGGAAGAGATCTGACACAGGGGGAGTTGGCGGAAAAGATCAATGTCGTACAGTCCCTCATCTCAGAACTGGAAACCGGGAAAAAAGATCTTACGGTTGACACGATCCGAGGTCTCCACCGGGAGCTGGGGATCCCCCTTCCGGCGCTACTTGGCATTGAGAGAACTACCCAGCCGCCCGCGGCCTCCCTTGTTGCGGAGCAAAGTGCCGGATACGGCAAGGGTCCACCGTTTTCTTTTCGTGTGATCGTGAAAGACGACGATGAAAACCTATGGATATATGATTCCGACAAGGGTGAATGGGATCGGAAGCGGATTCGCCCGCCCATAAAAGGCTTGCCAGGAAGGCGGTGGTACGATAAAAAGGAACCAGCATGAATTGCCCCACCTGTGGGAAGCGCACCTATCGGCTCATCATCTGGTCGCTCGCTCTTTTCTTCGTGTCGGCTTACTATGCCATCCGGATCGTCTCCCCTCTCCTGAAAAACCCGCCGCACAGCAAGAACAATGAATTCGCCCAGCGCTCCGTTCCGCTCACGGATGCAGGCCGCCACGTAAAAGATACGCACGCGGATTGGGACAACACCGATTGCAACCTGGTCTCCGAAAGCCGGATCCGCCTGCACATGACAAAACCCAAGGTCCTCGAGGCGTGGGGATCTCCAGCCCGCGTGATCATCACGCACGACGCCGTCGATTTCAAGAAAGAGACGTGGATCCTCCCGGGCGACAGGAAGGTCACATTCAATCTGATCGGAGCGGTCGAATCCTTCGAGGAACCCACCCCCATCCTTTTCCGTTAGTTATCAGGGCAATACCCTCCCCTCAAAGATAAATCGCACTCCGCGATATTTTTTTCTTGACTTGTATCGCGTGCCGCGATAATGTTCCCTCACGCCTGCAGGTTCGGGCGACGGAGGGAGGGGAAGAAGATGCCGAAACCCGCAACGCTCGACCGCGATGTCCTCGACTGCATCACCCGCGACCTGCACGCCGCGCGATCCTTCGATGCCCTACTCGACACCGAGGGGAGCTACCGCCCCACCATCGACGTTCGGAACTCGGCGGGCCTGATGCTGGCCAACGCGTACGACGCCGCCCAGGAAGCCCGCGGGGACCAGCGCCGGGCGTTCCGGCGGACCTGAAAGGAGACGACGATGGCGATCGCCCACGAGACCTGCCTGAGATGTGGACGTGAAGAAACCCGCTGCATTTGCGAGATCGAGTTCGTGCACGGCCCCGCCTACGGAGAGCACCGCGGCTCTCGCATGCACGTGGACGTAGAGCCGATCGACGCCCTCTTTCACGATGCCGCATTCCGGGGCTTCGAGCCGGTGACCGAGGGAGAAAAAGAGGCGCTGCGGGAAAAGACGGCGCAGGGAGGCCGTCGATGACCGCCCCCCTCGTCCCCGTCTGGCAGCGCCCCCCGGCGTGGAGCAGGACTCTTCCCCGCGAATGGCAGGGGCACGAGGCGATCACCGGCGCAGACCGGAAGCGCCCGTCGCGGATCCGGCGAACGCTCAAGTTCGCCGTCGGAGTCCTGATCGGCGTGGCGATCTTCTTCCTCATCAATTTTATATTCACGCCGCAGTTCTGGGCGGCGGTGGCGGGAAAGTGATGAGGCCAGTATTCCGGAGAGCAGACAGCGAGGCGTTCTTCCGCCGCGCCCGATCGAAAGACCCCGAGACGTTTGACCGGCTCATGGTATCGGCCGACGTTCGCGAGTCGGGAGACTGCTGGCCGTGGACGCGATCAACCGCCGGGGGGTACGGAAAACTCCGAATCGGCGGCCCAAAGCAGATAGCGCACCGCGTGATGTTCGCCCTCTGTTTTTATCCGCCAGGAGACCTCGAGGTCCGGCATATATGCCACAACCCGGGCTGCATCAACCCTGCGCACCTTCGCGCCGGAACCCACCGAGACAACATGATCGACCGAATGCTGGCCGGCCGTGGCGGGAACCTGAAGGGAGAAGCGAACGGCCGCGCGAAGCTCACGGAGACGGATGTCCGGTTCATCCGGCGCCGGAGCTCCGCCGGAGCCAGCCTTCTCGATCTGTCCCGAGAATTCGGGATCACGAAAACCGCGGTTTCATACGTTGTGAGAGGGAAAAACTGGAAGCACATCAAGAAGGAGGGAGCGTAGATGACGAACATGGCTTTTCAGAAGTCGGAACGGAAAAAATCCCGCTTACGCCTTGCGCTGACCGGGCCCTCGGGGTCCGGGAAGACTTACAGCGCATTGCTGATCGCTAAGGGGATCGGAGGGAAGACCGCAGTTGTGGACACCGAGAAAGGGTCGGCATCGCTTTACACCCACCTGACCGACTTCGACGTCCTCGAACTAACCCCGCCCTATTCCCCGGAGCGCTTCATCGAGGCCGTGGACGCAGCGGCAAAGGCCGGCTACCAGATTCTCATCATCGATTCCATCACTCACGAATGGTCTGGAGTCGGGGGATCCCTGGAGTTGGTCGACGAGATCGCCAGATCGAAATACAAGGGAAAATCCTGGTCGGCGTGGAACGAGATCACCCCGCGGCATCGGAAGTTTCTCGACGCCCTGCTGAGCGCTCCGCTTCACATCATCGCCACGATGCGCTCGAAGACGGAGACGGCCCAGACCGAGGAAAACGGGCGAAAGAAGGTCGTAAAGCTTGGGATGAAGGCTGAGCAGCGCGAATCGAGCGAGTACGAATTCACCACCGTGCTCGACATCGTCCACGACGGACACTACGCGGTTGCGTCGAAAGATCGGACCGGTCTGTTCACCGACAAGGACCCGAAGCCGATCACCGTCGAAACCGGACGGACCATCCTCGCCTGGCTGAACGCCGGCGTCGAGCGAGCTCCGGCCCCTGCTGCTTCCGCTCCTCCCCCTCCCACGGAGGCGAAGGTCCCCCCGGCTTCGCCTCCTCCCGCCGCGGCAGCTCCGCCGGTGGAGGCCTCGTCCGCCCCTTCGGAGTCGGAGCCCTTCCCTGACGAGGAGGTGAAGGATCTCATCACCGACGCTCAGGTGAAGAAGATCCAGACGCTGTTTACCAGCCTCGGGATCAAGGATCGGGAAATGAAGCGGTCCTGGGTGAAGAGTTGTCTCGGCCTGACAATTCTCAACTCGATCAAGGACCTCATGAAGAACGAAGCCTCCCGGGTGATCGACTCCCTCGAACTCGAGGAGCAGAAGAAAGGAGCCGCGTAATGCCATGGACCGATTTCACCTGTCCTGACGGATGGGGAATCAAGATCGAGGACTGTCTGAAGAAGTGCCGGATGGACTGCGGCCGTTGCGTCTCCAAGCCGACGCTGATGGCGATGGCCGCCGGTCGCCGGAAATGGGAGAACAAGATATCCGCCACCCAGGGGCTCAACGGAACGCGCCTTGAGTACCTGAAGATCAAGCATGACTTTGCCGAGGCCCCGGTCTCCCGGGCCTTTGCGCTGCTCGGTACGTTCCACCACGCCAAGCACGAGAAGCTCGAAATCCCGGAGGCCCTCCAGGAGGAGTTCATGGAGGACGAGCTCGGAACCGGGTTCTTCGACTACTACGACCCGGAGGAGAAGACCCTGTGGGACTTCAAGACGGCCGGCTCGTACAAGGTAGTGAAGGCCCTCGGGTTCGAGAAGGTAGACGTCCCCACCGATGAGGTCTACAAGTCCGGCGCGAAGAAGGGGCAGCCCAAGACCCGCACGGAGTGGCGGAAGGGAACTCCCGACATCTTCGAGTGGCAGATGCAGCTCTCCCGGTACGCCTGGATGATCCAGGACGCCAAGTTCCCGGTGGAGCGGTGCCTTGTACAGGCCACGGTGCGGGATTTCTCCGCGATGACTTCCCGGACGTACGGGCTCGATCGCCAGATCTACGTGATCGAGATCCCGATGCTCCCCCGGGAGGAGGTCGTCTCCTTCTATCTGCAGAAGCAGCAGGCTCTCCTGGACGCCCTCTTCGATGGAGAGATGCCGCCTCCCTGCAGCGACCGGGAAACATGGGACGGGAGGCGCTGTGCCGGCTACTGCCCCGTTTGGCAGCGGTGCGACGTGGGGGTCAAGGCGCACGGGCAGACCGAACCGGCTGAGGAGGTGGCGTAGATGGCGACGTTCAACCAGGTCGTACTTGTCGGGAACCTCACGCGGGACGTGGAAATTCGATTCGCACCATCGTCGGGAACGGCCATCGGATCCTTCGGCCTGGCCGTCAACGAACAAGTCAAGGACGGCGAGGGGTGGAAGGACTACGCCAACTTCTTCGACATCACTGTATTCGGAAAGACCGCCGAGGCGTGCGCGGAGCACTTGGCGAAAGGGCGCTCAGTCCTTGTGGCCGGCCGCCTCCGGCACGAGCGGTGGGAAAAGGACGGGCAGAAGCACAACCGCGTGAAGGTGCTGGCGGACAAGGTGCAGTTCCTCGGGTCCAAGCCGGAGGCTGCCAAAGCTAAAGCCGCACCGCCTGCTGAAGACGACGACATCCCGTTTTGAACCTTTTCCCCCCGCTCCGGCCGGGGGAACGTGCGGGCGGGCACGTAACGGCCCTGCGAGCCGCCCTTCCGTGGGGCCACGAAAAAGGAGAATCCATTGGAGAAGAACGTCGTGATCAGTGAAGTCGGGAACGCCTACAAGATCCAGCTGCTGACCGGGGAGAACGGCAACCTGCAGGACCACGGAAAACCGGTGGTGGTGCTCGATACCGCGAAGGACGAGGCGATCGGCGCAGCCGTCCGCAGCCTCTTCCGGGCTCGGATCCGGACGAAGAAGGAGAAGAAGGGGGAGGAGGCCGCGGGATAATGGCCTCCCCCCTCGATCGCCCGCCCGTCGAGTTCACGGAGTT
>JAKALO010000098.1 GCA_021824125.1 Deltaproteobacteria bacterium
AAACCGAAGCGAGAAATGCGAGCATCTGTTTCCGCACGTCGTGGAGGGGCAGGGCGCGCACGTGACCCCCGCCCTCCACCTTCCAGAACCCCTTCGGGTCCTTCGCGAGTTCGTAGAGAAGTTCCCCGTGGGAGAAGGGGACGATCGTGTCCTTCATCCCGTGTATTACGACGACCGGCACGGGGGCGATGGTCCCGATCCAGCGCTCCGGACTGTGCCCGTCCTCTACCGTCCAGCTCGCGGGGTACGAAAGCGGCCACGTGACGACGAGCGATTTCAGCCGGTCCCGGACGATCCGGCGATAGCCGGCGAAGGCGCTGTCGACGATCAGCGCCTTGACGTCCCCCTTGCGTGGCGAGTTCGCGACGGCGTACACGGCGACCGCTCCCCCGAGGGACTGCCCCAATATCGCTACCCTTCCCGGGTCCACGCCCCCGATCCGGAAGACCTGGTCGAGGGCCGCGATCCCGTCGCGGTTCACACCCGGGATGTCGGGTGTCCCATCGGACTTTCCGTAACCCCGGTAGTCGATGGCGAACACCAGGTATCCCTCTTTGACGAGCCACAGGACCGCGTTGACGTGGGTGCTCAGGTTTTCCGCGTTTCCGTGCAGGAAGAGGAGCGCGCCCTTCGCCGGGCCGGACGGCCGAAGGACCCAGCCGTGAAGCTTCACCCCGTCCGTGGATGGGAAATAGACGTCTTCACGCGAAACGCCCGCAAGCTCCGGGTTCTCGACGTGGTTCCTGGAAGGGTGGAAGAACATTGGCCCGCACCCGTAAATGGCGGTGGGGAGGACCAGGGCCATCAGCAACGCCAGTGTGGGAAACCGTCGTTGGGGGGTTGTCCGTCCCATCCCGAGGGATTATCCCGCTTCCGCGTTCCGATTTGACACGATCAGGACCGGGCGAGAGGCTTGCCGTCCAACCCGACCAGCTGGGCGCGGACGACCCGGTTTCGTCCCCCCTGCTTTCCCTCGTAGAGGGCATCGTCGGCGGCGCGGAGCAGGTCGGTGGTGTTTTCCCCGTCTTCGGGGTACGTGGCAATCCCGCAAGTGATCGTCACCTTCACGGGAGCCTCGTGCCCGGAGACATTGACTTCCATGCCGGCGACTTTCGTCCTGAGATTCTCCGCGTAGGTGAACGCCTGGTCCTTGTTCGAAGCCGTCATGACCACGACGAACTCCTCGCCCCCGAATCTCGCCGTGAGATCCGAGCTGCGCGTGTGCGCACGGAGGGTCTCCGCCAGCTTCCTGAGGACCATGTCGCCGGCGTTGTGCCCCCAGGTGTCGTTAACCTTCTTGAAGTGGTCGATGTCCAGGATCAGGAGCGACAGCGGCTGCGAGTAGTTCTTCGCGCGCCGGATCTCGTTTTCGAACCAGAGGGAGAAATACCGCCGGTTGTAGACCCGGGTGAGGCCGTCGACGGCGGCGTCGCGTTCCACGGCCTCGATCGACACGGCGGTCTGGTAGGCGGTCGCAAGGAGATCCGCAAGCATCGACGCGTACTGCCTCTCTTCGTTCACGCGTACCTTGCACCCGCCGATCAGGATCGCGCCGAGCGCCTTCGACATGCCGAACACCGGGGCCGCCAGGTCCACCGCGATGCCGGCCTTTTCGAACGGCGAGATGGCGTCCGGCTTGTTCCCCTTCAAGGAACGATATTCACCGCTTGTGACGACGACGCGGTTCTGCAGCGCCAGCCCGAGGATCCCCTCGTTGGGGGAAATCCGTATGGTGTGCTTCCATCCTTCCGGGAAGCCGACCCCCTCCAACATGGTGAATTCTTCGGATTCGTTAAGCGGCGCGAAATACCCCGCGTGCGAGGCCTGGAAAAAATCCTTGGCGATCCGCACGGCCACTCCGGGGATGGCGTTCGGATTGAGCCTCGAGCTCAATCTCCTCACGATGGTGGGAACGTGGAAGGCGATCTCCCTCTTGCGGTTCAGTTCCTCGGTCGACCTGGCGAACTCCTGCGACACTTCCCGCAGCCGCTGCTCGAGAATGAAAATCTCTTTGGAGTCTCCCGCCTTGTCGGGCTTCGGCATAGCCTTCCGGATCAACAGGCCGAGGGATCCGCCGGCAAGAAATGCGACGATAAGCAGGAAGAGGATGGTGGTGGAATTGTCCATCTGTACGCATGTTATCAGGTTGCGGGGGTAATTGGGACAAGAGTCACAGGAGCGCGAGCGCGGCGATGGCGAGGACGGCCATTCCCGCCGCCGTTGCGACGACCCCGAACAGGGGGATGAGCAGGAGTCCGGCCAGGATCGATCCAAGACAGCCCCCGAGAAGGTCGGCCGCGTAAAGCCGGGAAACGACGCTCTGCCGGTCGTCGACTCCCTGGCGGCTCGCGAACCCGAAGATCCCGGCGACCAGCGCCCCGGCGATCCCGAGAGCGAGGGCGGACGGCCCGAGGCGGAAGAAAGCCCCGCCTGCTTCCGCGACCGCGGCCAACCCGCAGGAAAAGAGCGCCAGCCCCAAAAGGAGCGCCGCTCCCCACCACCGTTCCACCCGCGGGCGTGCCGTTGCGGCGCGGTCCAGCGCGAACGCGCCCGCCGCAAGCCCGAACATGAAGCAAGTGAGCAGAATGCCGATGTCCTGGTAAAGGGAGCCGGATTCGGCCTGGAAACGGAGGAGGATGACGGCCTCGGCGACCATTCCCCCGAAGCCGGCCACGGCGACGAGCGCCGCGCGTCGCCAGGCGACCCGAAAACGGGCGATCAGGAGGGCCACGGCGACGAGGGCGAGCAGGACGGGAAGGATCCGGCCGTCCGGAGGTCCCGCGTCTCCAGCCCCCGGGATGAATTTACCGAGCCACAATAGCGCCGTCAGCTGGTAGCAGACGGGCCTCGCGTCGGTGTTCGGCGTGGTGTCTGCCCGCGAGAGAAGCCCGGCGATCTGCCCGACCCGGTCGTTGGTCAGCAGGTATCGGAGGTACTCGGGGGTTACCAGCCTTCCCGAGATCCCTCTTGCCTTCAGCCGGGCGCCCAGCACGCCGGGGTCCCGTTCGAGGCGGGCCCTTGACGCAAAGAGGGTGTCGACGCTCCCCGGCACGACCAAAACCTCCGGAAACACGGACAGGAGCGCGGAGTGGACGCTTCCGTTCCGACGGAGGAGTTGGGGCGTCCAGAAGTTCTCAGCGGACGGAAGCCTCAGTGCGACCACCCCGGAGGGAGCCAGGCGGGCCGCGCATTGCCGGAAGAACTCCACGGTATAGAGCCGGTTGCTTTGTCCGGACGTGGGTTCGGGCGAAGCGACGAGGATCAGGTCGTATGGCGTGGTCGACCTGGAGAGGAAACTCCTCGGGTCCGCGAAGATCACCCGCAACGGGGCGTTCCCCAGGGCCCGCCGGGTCTCCTCGGGGAGAAGGGGGAGGAGGGCCTCGTACATCCTGCGGTTCGCCTCCACGTAGTCCACGCCGGAAGGGCCGTGCCGACGGATCTCGGCCGCTATCCCCGCGACGCCTCCCCCCAGCGCGAGCACCCTCGATCCGACCGGCGCCTGCAGCGCGGCGAGGTGGACGAACTCCTCCGCCTCGGTCCCTTCGCTTTCGTAACCGAGGGCGTCGTTTTCGAAGACGACCAGCTGTTTCCCGGTCCGGGTGACCGTAACCCGTCCGTACGGCGTGTCCGTCGTGACGGAGAGGTCGGCATGGTTCCAGGAGGTCATCCACCGGTCCAGGGGCCCGGACGCAAGGAATACCGCGAGAAGGGCCGCAAGGAGAGGGATAAAGCGTCGCACGGCGGATCCAGTGCTTGCGGCCGCGGCGCCGACCAGGCCGCACCCGAGCCCCAGGGCCAGGTTCGGGATGCCCCAGTGAAGGGAAAGCGTGGCCGCCACGCTTCCCAGCGCGCCGCCCAGGCATTCCCAGGCGTACGCCGCCGCGAGGGTTCCCCCGTCGGCGATCATCCATCCGGCCGCTCTCCGGAAGAGCAGGCCCAGGATCACCCCCGCGGGGACGGTTCCGAGCGCCGCCGTGGCGACCTGCTCACCGAGCGGAAGGTATGCGCCGGTGACCCCCCCGAAGAGCAGCCGGGCGCCCCGCAGAAACGCGATCTCCATGGGGATCGATACGGCGAGCGCGAGGAAGACCGCGGCGGGCCGGGGTGGGGCCGCCGCCCCCCGGCCCCCGAGGGCCGCCCCGGCCGCCCCGGCCGCGAGCCAGAGCCCCAGGGCCAGCAGGTAGATGAGCTCGACGCCGAAAGAGGCCACCGCCAGTTCGCGGAGGAGGACCACCTGTCCGAGCATCGAGAGGAAACCGACGACGAACAGGGAGGCCGCCGGGGAACGGATCGCGTCCTGCCCGGTTCCCCGCGCGGTCATTCCTGCCGGATCCCCTCTCCCTCTCCGAAGACCTCCGCCTGGAAGACGGAGAACTTCGCGCCCGATCTCCAGCCCCCGGCGGGAAGACCGGCCTTCCGGCAGAGGTGGTCGAGCATCTCGTCGCGTCCCCACCCCTGTTCGGTCGCGACCTGGGGGAGGAAGACCGCCGAGCGGCCGTCCTTTTCCAGGAGGACCCCGTCCCGCCCCACGACGATGTCCCCCGGATCGCCGACGGGCTTCATCGGCGTCAGGGCCGAGATCTCGATCGTTAGATGGGGGAGCTCCTCCAGGGCGACCGGCGGGAAGCGCGGGTCGTTGAACGCGGCCTGGAGCGCCATCGCTCCGACGACCCGGTCGAGGGGCGCGCCGGGGGCCATGTTCCCGATGCACCCCCTGAGATCCCCTCCCTTTTTCAGCGTCACGAAAGCTCCCCGGGGTTCCCGGGCTTTGGGGGAGAGCCCCGGGAGCGGGGGAGCCGTTCCGGCGGCGAGGCGGCGCCGGATCGTCTCCCGCGCGAGCGCCAGCAGCGCTTTCCTGTCCCCGGGATCCAGCGTTTCCCCGGAAGAGCGGTCCGCAGGCCGTTGGAGCGCGCCTGTGTCGGCGCCGCCCGGCCCGCCGCCGAAAGCCACGGCGCCGTACCCCACTACCCGGCGGGTGTTACCCCCGGGGACGTCACCGGAGTTGGCGTAGCTTACGACGACTCCGCGCGTCGCGCCGAGGGCTTTCGCTGCCGACATGGCGGCCAGGATAGGCGCCTCCCCGCAGGCGCATGTCGCAAGCCCGGGGATCCCCCGGGACATCTCCGCCGCGATCGCGGTCCGGACCGATGCGGGGTCGAGCCGGGCCACCGCCTCGAGGACTTTCCGGTCCACGATGGACGCGTCCTTCGCGGACGGGTAGTGGGAGAGGTCGGAACTGGCCACTACGAGCGTCTTGCGGCCGCGTAGCACGGCCCCCAGGGCCTTTCCCAGGCGGTCGCAGAGCGCCGGGTCGGGCGCGCCGACTATCAGCGGGAGGATCTTCGCGTCCGGGAAGAGGACCTGGATGAAAGGCACCAGCACCTCCACCGAGTGCTCCCGCAGGTGGGGCTCGTCCCGCGACACGAAGCCCGGGTCGGCCGAAAGCATGGCCTCGGCCGCATTGCGGTCCACCTCCGCCACGCCGAGCGGCGTCCGGAACCCGCCGCCCGGATAGACCGCGACTCCCGGGAAGGGGGGCACCGTGTGGTTCGTGCCGAGGATGACGAAGAGCTTGTATTCGCTCCCCTGCGCCTGCCGGAAGGCGTCGGCGGCGATCCGGCCGGAGTATACGTAGCCCGCGTGGGGAGCGACGATGGCGACGGGGCGGACGACCTTGGGCGGCGCCGCGTCTTGCGCGAACTTCTCCACCGCCAGTCTAAGGGCGACGGGATCGGAGGGATAGAACTGCCCCGCGACCGCGGGCTCACGGATGCCCGGGGCCTGCCCCTTTTCGGCCCTGCACGAGGCCTGGCACGCGAGGCAGCACGCGACGAGCAGGAAGATCAGGCGATAGCGCTTCATCTGGAAACTCCTTCGGACCCGGAGGGCCGGTCCGCCTGGAAATGCGGGCTACGCCCAGACTCCGGGAATGGGCCTCCGGCAGAATTTGCAGCGGCCGCCGGAAAGGTTCATTTCGGACACGAAGAACCCGCTCCTGCCGATCACTACCTTTCCGCACTTCGGGCATAAGGTGTTGTTCCCCGGGTGCCCCGGTACGTTCCCCACGTAGGCGAACCGTATTCCCTTCCCCATCGCGATCTCCCGCGCAAGCTCCAGCGTGGCCACGGGCGTCGGAGGCAGGTTCCGCAGCTGGTAGTCGGGGTGGAATCGGGTGAAGTGGACCGGCACGTCGGGCCCGACTTCCCCCGCCACCCAGTCCGCCAGCCCCCGGAGCATCTTCTCCGAGTCGTTGAGGGTCGGCACCACCAGGTTCACTATTTCCAGGTGGACCCCGCTCCGTGCGACCTGCGCGATGCTGCGGAGCACGGGCTTCAGCTCCGCCCCGGAAACCTCCCGGTAGAAATCGGGGCTGAACCCCTTCAGGTCGATCTTGACGGCCGAGAGAACCTCGCACATCTCCGAAAGGGGCGCCTCGTTCATGAAGCCGCAGCTGACGATCACGGAGCTAAGGCCCCGCTTCCGGGCCTCGCGCGCCACGTCGGTGAGGTACTCCGTCTGCACGGTGGGCTCGTTGTACGTGAACGCGATCACGGGCGCCATACGGTCGGCAGCCGCGGAAACGAGGGATCCCGGCGGGGTCCAGGTCGTCGGGTGGTCCTCCGGGGCGGACTGGGATAGCTGCCAGTTCTGGCAGAATTTGCAGCGCAGGGGGCAGCCCGACGTGCCGAGCGAAAACGCGGCCGCCCCGGGAAGGAAGTGGTAGAAGGGCTTCTTCTCGATCGGGTCCACGTGGATAGCGAGCGGGCGCCCGTAGACCAGGCTCCGCAGCTCGCCCCCGACGTTCATCCGGGTGCGGCATCTCCCCCGTCCTCCAGGTCGGATCGCGCAGGCGTGGGAGCAGAGCAGGCACTTGACGAGTTTCGGGTCGTGGGCTGCGGACGTCCAGTACCGGGCCCTGGGCGCCGTGCGGAGGATCTCGTCGATCCGGCTCTCCGCGAACGCCTCGGAACGGAAAAAGGGTGCGGCGAGCCCCGTGACGCAGATGGCGGGGGCCATCCGGCATGCGGCCACGAGGAACTCGCGTCTCGACGTCGCGGACATGGTACAAGTTTACCACCGGGGCCGGGTGAAGTTGACGGAACGGGAGGAACGCCCTATAAAACCCTATGGGGACGGACAGGAGGGGGACATGAAGAAGGATCGACGCATCTCCGCCGGAACCCGTGTCTGCGCCGTGATCGGGAACCCGGTCGCGCACAGCCTTTCTCCCGCGGTCCACAACGCCGCCTTCGAGGAACTTGGCCTGGATTTCGTCTACGTGGCCTTCCGGGTCGAGGACGTGGCCGCCGCGGTTGCGGGGATGCGGGCGTTCGAAAACTTTCGCGGCATGAGCGTCACGATCCCGCACAAGACCGAAATCATGAAATACGTCGACGGGATCGACGAGGCGGACCGCTCCATCGGCTCGATAAACACCGTCGTCAACGAGCAGGGGAGGTTGATCGGGTCGGGCACGGACGGCCCGGGCGCGTTGAGGGCCCTTGCCGACGCCGGGGTGGAGGTGGAGGGCAGAAGCATCCTGGTGCTGGGTTCCGGCGGCGCCGCGAGGGCGATCGCCTTCACGCTCGCGCGGAACGCAAGGCCGGGGAAGCTTTCCATTCTCGATGTCGACGAGAGCCAGCTCGGGCGCTTGACTGCGGATCTGCGGAACGGCACGGACGCCCGCGTCGAATCCGGGAAGCTCTCCGACGGTTCTCTCGCGCGGGCGATGGGGCACGCGGACGTCATCCTCCATTGCACGCCGGTCGGCATGCATCCGAACGAAGACGCAGCCCTCGTTCCGGCGGCGCTGTTCCGGCCAGGCCAGGTGGTTTTCGACATCGTCTACACGCCCCTGGAAACGAAGCTGCTCGCGGATGCCAGGTCCCGCGGCCTGAAGGTTATTCCAGGGGTCGAGATGTTCGTCCACCAGGCGGCCCTGCAGTTCGAGCGGTTTACCGGCGTCGACGCGCCTGTCGGGGTGATGCGCCGGGTGGTGATGGAGAGATTGAAATCGTGAACATCGTGCTGATCGGGTATCGCGGCGCCGGGAAAAGCGCGGCGGGAGAGGTACTCTCGGAGCGCCTCCGGATGCCGTGCGTCGACATGGATGCGGCGATCGCCCGAAGGGCGGGAATGTCAATCCCCGAAATCGTGGAGAAATTCGGTTGGCCGGGGTTCCGCGACATGGAGTCTCGCGAGGCCCGGGAACTGGCGGAACTGGACAACGTCATCATAGATACCGGCGGAGGGGTGATCGAGCGGCCCGGGAACATGGAGGCGCTGCGGAAAAACGCCTGCACGTTCTGGCTTAAGGCTTCCGTGGACACGATCGTCTCGCGGATCCAGGGCGGCATGGAACGCCCCGCCCTGACCTCGGGGAAGACCTTCACGGAAGAGGTGGCGGAAGTCCTGGAGCGGAGGGCCCCCGCGTACCGAAGCGCCGCCCAGCATGAGATCGATACGGACGGGCGGACCCCGGAGCAGGTCGCGGAAACGATCATCGGGATCTGGAGTAAAAAAAAGTAGGGAAAAAGCGCCCCGGCGTCGTTCCCCGCGTCGCTTCCCCGCTAC
>JAKALO010000099.1 GCA_021824125.1 Deltaproteobacteria bacterium
GACCTGTTCCTTGGTTGTGATCCGGTTGGTCAGGGAGGTCCCGTCCCTGAGGCCCTGTAGAACTTCGAGGGTGCCGGACGCCCGGGGCTTCCGGCGCGGCACGAGTCCGCGGGCCGAGAGCTCCTCGAGGTTTTCCCCGGCAAGGCAGACGCCGGGATCTTCCTTCAAGGACGCCTCGTAGAGGTCGGCGGCCTTGGCGTAGTTCCCCCGGTCGCTCTCGTCGACCCCCTGTGCAAGTGCGAGGAGGGCGGCGGGGTTCTTCGAACAAGGCTTCTCGAGGCGCTTGCGCACTTCGGGCGTCACCTCGACCTTGAGGAGCTTGATGGTCTCGAAGAGAAGGTCCTTCTCCATCCGGAAGATCTGGTCGAGGTCCCCCTGGGAGGCGGGCTGGCCGACCGTGGCGGTCGACGGAACGTCGACCACCGTTTCCTGGACCGCGAGGGGGGCGCCGCTCCCTTTCGCGATGTCTCCTCCGACGATCCACCGGGCCTGGAGGATCTTCCCCACGCGCGGTGCGGTCCCGGGATCCACGAGCCCCGACGCCCCGAGCCCCAGCTCCTCGGCGAGCGACTGGAGCTTCACCCGCTCGACGACCTGCAGGCCTGGGACCTGGGACAGGTCGGTCACGAGCATGAGGGCGATCCCCTTCTGCAGGGGATCGAGCGCCGGCTGCCCCGTGCCGTTCCGGAAATAGAGGACGGCGACGGTGTTCTTCGCCTCCGCCGCGCCGAGGGTCTTCTCCTCGGAAACCGCCTTCTTCGCCCACGCCCGGTCATCGACCGTCACGACCTGTCCGGCCGGGGCCGCCGCCGCGTGGAGCACTGCGAAGAACGCGAGGACCACCGGTGCCAGGACCTTCGTCCGCTTCTTCATCGCGCCACTCGCTTCCTTTGGAGAGGATGTCCGCACGGCGTCCGCCGCCGTCTCACAACTGGTCCGATCGGTAGATGTAGGAGGAATACCCCCCGACGACGTATCGCCCGTTCCCCGCCGTCCCGCAGGTGAGCGCCCAAGGCAGGTTGACGACCGGGGCCCATGTCGAAGCCGGGTCGGTCACGGGCGCCGACGGAAGCCATATTTCGCCGTACGAGTTTACGACGACGAACTGGCCGCCGCCGGACGTCAGGATGATGCTGCCGTCGATGGGTGTGAACTGATACACGGTGGCGGTCCAGGTGGCTCCTTCGTCCATCGAGTAGTAGGGCTGTATGACGTCGTAGACCGGATCGTACGCCAAAGCCAGGAAGACGCCGGACGCATACCCCACGCCGGAATAGCTCAACCCCCCCGCGTCGCGCGCCTGCCAATTCCTGCCGCCGTCGCCCGACGTGAGAAGGGCGTTGTCGCCCACGGCGACGAACGTCCCGTTGCCGTAGGCGACGTCAAACAGTGTCGCTCCCGCGACGGGGGGCGGGTTGACCAGGGTCCACCCCGCCGCCACGTTGTCCGACCAGTAGATCGCCCCGCCGTTCCCAACGGCCACGAAGGTCCCGCCGCCGAATGCCACTCCTCTCAGGACGCTCACGATCCCGTCCGCCCGCAGCGTCCAGAGGGCGAGATTATCCTGGGAAGCGGCGTATACCGTGGGAATATCGGGGCCGACGTAGGAAGTGGGAGTGTACAGGCCCCCCACCGCGACGAACGTCCCGTCGCCGTAGGCGATGTCGTTGACTTCGTTCGACGGGGGCGACAGCGTGGCCGGGTTCGTCCACGTTGCGCCGTTGTCGGTCGAGACCAGGATGGCGCCGTCGCTCTCCCCGACTGCTACGAAGCTCCCTCCCCCGAACGCCATCCCGCTGAGGTTCGGCGCCGAGGTCGGGTTGTTGACCTCCGCCCATGTATTGAGACCGGGGTTCCCCGGGGCGATGCTCATCACGATCGGGAGGGTGAGCACGTTATCGAGGATATCGAAGGTGGACACGGACAGGTACCGGAGGATGCCCGCGCCGTCGTAGGCTTCCACCCGGAACGTCCGGGCCAGCCCTTTCGGGATGCTGAAGGTTTCGACGACCTGGGTCATCCCGGCTGTCGCCACGGTTCGAACGACCGTCTCCATCCCTTCGCCGCTTATTGTGAAGACGACCAGCGCAACGGAAGGCGGAATGGCCCTCGGAGCCGCCGAGCCGGGTGCGGCCGTCGAAGAACCCACGCCTATGCTGACCGTCACCTGCGACGTGCCGCCGGATGTCGCCGTGCCTGATCCTCCGCAGCCGGCAAGCACGAGGAGAGACGCGGCGATCGCCAGGACCATCAAACGGTAACAGGAGCCCCTACTCATTGTTTGCCTCACTGTTTTGAAGTCGGAATGATGTTCGTCGCGGAAGACAGGCAAGTTTCATTTTCTCAGCATCCTTGTATACGTTGTCAAGGTTTTTCCGACGTTTTCCCCGACCCGCCCATCGCGCGGCGCTAAGGCAACAGGTCTCCGGCGGCATTCCCGGCGATATCGAGCCACTCCGCCGGATTCTCGGCACGGGAGGTCCTCTGGGCCGCCTTGAGGACCTTCCCGGTTTCGACCTCCACCAGGCGAAGGTCGATCCGCACGGTCCCGCCGGCGGCCTGGTACCCACCGAACACCATAAGGCGCGCTCCCGAGATCCGGCCGAGCCTCAACCGGGTCGCTTCGTCGGCAAGACCGGACGACCCCAATCGAAGCTCCTGGAGGGCAAGGAGCAGGCGCTCCCTCTCCACCACGTCGTAGCCCTGCCATCCTTTAATCACCTCTATGACCCTGGCAGACAGGAATTCCCCCATCGGGGGCCGGCCGGCATCCCCGGGGCTCAGGTCGTCCAGGTCCCACACGGCGATCGCGCCCTTAGTCGTCCCCACGGGGACCGACGCGCACGAGACCAGCAGCACGGCGATCCCCAGGCAGATCCAGCGATGCGCGTGAAGACGACTCATTTAGACGCGACTTCCTCGAGCTTCTCCCGGACCTTGTCGTCCGCCTTTACCGGCCGGTCCTGCCTGATGACCTTTACCTGGCAAAGGTCGGGCTCGACCTTCGTGACTTCGACAAGGGCGACCTGTTTCGGCGCCGACCGGAGGACTTTCCCCTTGTAGGTGATCGGCTCCTGCTCTTCCAGGATCTCGAACTTCGTCCCCCCGACCACCCCCTGCTTCGAGCCCAGGTTCACGATGGCCTTGTCCCCGTCGACCTTGACCAGGAAACCCTGCAGCGGATACTTGTCGACCACCGTCTTGAGGATCTCGCGGTTGAGAAGGAACAGTTCCTTCTCCAGCGAAGCCTGCATGTCGATCTGCCGCGTGGTCACCTGGGGAATGGCGGAAGTTTCCGTATCGACGAGCCGCAGGCTGAGAAGCGAGCCCCCCGGCATGTGCAGGAGCGAGCCGGTACCGATCAGCCTGGCCGCAAGGATCTTTCCCAGCCTGAGGGCGGTTTCGGGGTCCGCCAGTTCCGACGAGCCCAGGTTCAGCTCGGCAAGGAGCCGGTCGAGGATCGCGCGCTCCACCACCCGGACGCGGCCCGAGGCGTTCAACTGCTGCGCGAGCTGCGCCGCGAGCACGGCCGAAAGCCCGTCCCGCTCGGCGAGCCCCCCTTTCTCCTGGAAATCGATGAATGTGAGGACCATGGGCGCCGACGTCCATTCGTCCGCCGGTTTCACCCCGGACTCCTTCCGGCTCTTGTAGCGTGCCGCGAGATCCTTGACCAGCTGGTCGACGCGCTTGCTGCGTTCGGAGTCTTTCTGGAGGTCCAGCATCTCCTGGGCCTTCCTCGCGAGGACCGCGGCGAAGGTGTCCTTCCCGTCGAGGGCCATCCCCTGCCGGTAGGATTCCAGGGCCTTGTCCCACCGGCCCTCCTTCTCGTAGGCAAGCCCCTTGTTCGTCGTCCCCTCTATGTAGAACGGGTCGATGGTCAGCGCCTGCTCGTAAAGCTCGCGCGCCTTGCCGCTCTGGCCGTCGTTTCCGTAGAACCTGCCGAGCTGGTTGTAACGGACCGCGGACTGGTAGGGCTCGACCTCGTCCTTCCGCGTCGCGATCCGGTATTCCGCCTCGGCCTCTTTCTTCCTGTTCTGTGCATACAGGACGTCGCCCTTGATCACGTGGACGTACGCCCTCCCCGGCGCCTTTTTCTCGACCTCGGACGCGACCTGGAGGGCCTTCGCGGGCTGCTTCATTTTCACGTAGACGGCGGCCAGCCCCTCCTTTCCGAGCACCTCCCCATCGGTCCCGTCCCGGGACAGGTCAGTGAAGGCCTTTTCGGCCCCCTTGAGGTCGTCCTCCTTGAGCGCGGCGTATCCGCTGACAGTGCGGGCCTTCACGTTGCGCGGGTTTTTCCGGATGACCTCCTCGCTGATCGCCCTGGCAAGCTTCGTCTGCCTGCGCTGCAAGGTCCTTTCCGCGACTCTTACCAGCATCGTCTCGGTCGTCTTCCCGCCGCCCTGGAAATAATCTAGGACCTTGAGAGACGGGCCCAGGATGCATACCGTGGGCAGGACGACACGTGCGCCGTAGAGATCGCCGACGGCGCCCCCGTCCAGGAGTATGGGGAAGGTGATGCCCGCGCTCGTTCCGAAGCCCGCCACTTTCTCCTTCGTCGTGCGGGTGATGGCCCAGACGGCAAGGTCGCTCCCCTTGTGCCGCTTCGCCAGCTCGTTGAGGCTTACCAGGCCCTCCTGGCTGGGCCGGGATTCCCCGTCGAAGAAATAAAGGATGGTCATCGGCCGGCCCGAAACCTTCGACAGGTCGTGGGACCGCCCCGCAAGGTCCGTAAGGACGAACGAGGGGGCCGTCTTCCCGGGGGAAACCTTCCCATGTGATACGGCGCCCGAAAGCAGCGCCACAAGCACCGCGAACGACATTACAATGCTTCTTCCGGAAAATGTCTTCATCGTCCTGTTCTCCTCGATGAAATCATTTTATTTCGCCTGTTGCGGGCATCAGCCGGACCTCGAGCGGGGTCTCGCTTTCCGGCGCCAGTTGAACCTGGGCTTCCCATTCCTGGTGCCCGGCAAGGGTCAGCCGGACCTCGTGCTTTCCTTCCGGCAGTTCCTCCCGGACCGGCGAGTTGCCCCGGAAGGTCCCGTCTATGAAGACCTGTGCGCCCGGCGGCGTGCTCTCCACCTTGAGAAGCGCCCGCCTGGCCGGCGCCTGCAGCGGCACCGAAGCCGCGGTATTGTCCCGGACTCCCTTCCCCCCGGACAGGTAGTGATAGAACGTCCCGCCGAGCGCGGCCGCAAGGACGACGGCGGCAACCGCGACCGTAACTTTTTTTCCCTGCCCGGGACCCTTCTCCGATGCGGTTTGCCCGGGAGGGGGAGCCGCCTCCCCCGGAAAGCACCCTTTCAACGCGTCCGCCAGCCCCCGTCCCGTCTGGAAACGTTCTTCGGGGCTTTTCCCCAGGCACTTCATGACGACCCGGTCAAGCGCTTCGGGTATGCCGGGATTCCTTTCCCTCGGTGAGACCGGCTCCTCGGTGGTTATCGCATTGAAGATGGCGCCGAGGCTCTCGCCCGAAAACGGCCTCTTCCCCGTGCCAAGCTCGTAGAGGATCACCCCCAGCGAGAAGATGTCGGCCCGCCCGTCCACCGGTTTGCCCAGCACCTGCTCGGGCGACATGTACGCCGGGGTTCCGAGGACCTCGCCCGCCTGTGTCTTCTCGTGCCCCGCGATGTCCTCGATGTGGGCGATTCCGAAGTCCGTGAGCTTCAGCCGTCCGTCCGAGCGAAGAAGCAGGTTGCTCGGCTTGATGTCCCGGTGCACGATTCCCTTCCCGTGGGCGTAGTCAAGGGCTTCGGCGACCGCGACTCCTATCCCGGCGATCTCCTCCGGATGCGGCTGCTCCCGCTTCATTACGGCTGAAAGGTCCTCCCCCTCGATGAACTCCATCGCGATGTAGACCGTCCCGCCGTCCTCGTCGACGTTGTAGACCCGCACGATGTTCGGATGTTCCAGCCGCCCCAGCGCCTTGGCCTCCGCGAGGAACCTTCGGGCGAACGTCTCGTCGACCACCCTGTCCTGCCGCAGGACCTTCAGGGCGACGAGGATGTCCAGGTTGGGGTCGTGGGCCTGGTAGACGGCCCCCATCGCTCCCTTCCCGAGCTCCTTTATGACCTTGTACCTGCCGTAGTTCATGGCGATCCCCGCCTGTCCTCCCCCAGGAATTCAAGCACGGTCCCCACGGGGATCAGGAACCCCCGCGAATCCGTGCCGCGGTATCTCCCCTTCACGACGCCGACCAGGTTCCCCCGCCGGTCGAACACCGGGCTTCCGCTGCCCCCGGGAAACGTCTCCATGTCGACCTGCCACAGGGGGAGTTTGTTCACGAGCCTCTGCGGACCGTCGACTACGCCCATGTGAACCGTCCCCGGGCGGTTCCCCGGGCAGCCTATGGAGTATACGGTCTCGCCCTCGCGAAGACCTCCCCGCCCCGACGACAGGGAAACCGAGGCGTCCACGCCGCTTCCCGTATCGATCAGCGACAGGTCGCGGGCGCGGTCCAGCTTCACGATCCTCCCCGCCCTCTGCTCCCCGTCCCTCAAAATGACCGTCACTTCCGGGACGCCATCCAGGTCATGCGCGGTCGCCAGGACCAGGCCTTCGCGGCTCACGAAAAACCCGGAGAACTGGATCGTCCCCCCGCCTCCCTCACCCCGGATGCATGCGACGGCCCCGTCCCTTTCCGCGACGGCGGGGGGAGCCTTCTGCCCACGGCCCGGATTTTCGACGGATACGCCCCTTTCGTATCCTTCCAGGTACGTCCAGAGTCCCGCGGTCCCTTCCGGACAGGGCTCCCCGTTCCTGAAACATCCCGCAACCATGATAAACGCCAGCGGAGAATTCGGGGCAAGCTCGATCTCCCAGGACTCACCCTTCTTTCCGGCCTTGAACAGCACCTTCCCGTCACCGGCGTCGGTGCGCGATACGTCGAGGCCGGCTCCCGTCAGCCAGCGGCAAACGACGGTTTCCGCCTCCGCGAGCGGGAGGGGAAACGAACGGGGAGGTTCCCGGAAATCCGCGGACAGGGGGAAAGCGGCAAGAACGCAAAACATGGCAACGATCGGCAAACCCTTCACAACCGACCTGGACATATCCTTAACTATACAAAAAACCTACCGCCTTGAATATGCTCATTTGACGGGAAGCATCGCGTCGATGGCCTTGAGGCCGGCCAGTGCGCCGTCCGGCACCGCAAGGTGCGGGGCGTCGATCCACGGCTCGCGCGGGTTGATGCGGACGACCGTCACCCCCCTCCTGTCGCCGAGACGCTCGCTCATGTGCCGGATGGTCGGTATCGAGGTGCCGGCGCCGATCTCGACGACCACCGCTTCGCGGCCCGCGTTTTCCTCCAGGAACTCCCCGAACAGGCTCTCCTGGCGCTCGGTGCGGTCGCTCAGCCAGGAAAAATCGCCGAACATGAGGATGTTGGGCCTGGCCACGCCGCCGCAGCGGAGGCAACCCGGGATCGCCGTCGCGCGCATCGTGTCGTGATCGACCGTGATCTCCTCCCGGTTCGGCCAGATCGCGTCGGAACAGGGACCGAGGCACTGCAGGTGGTGTATGGATCCGTGGACTTCCAGCACCTTCTCTTCCGGGAACCCGGCTTTCTGGAACTGGCCGTCCACGTTGGATGTGACGACGAAATGATCGAGGCCGAAACGCCGGATCCACCGATTCAGGATGGAAAAGCCCTCGTGGGGCTCCGTCGCCCGGTAGAGGTTGGTCCGGTGGCCGTAGAACCCCCAGCCGAACGCCGGATCCCGCTGGAAATGAGCCGGGTTGGCCGCTCCCACGAAGGTGATCCCGAGCCGCTCGTACATCGGGTACGCGTTCCAGAACCCCTTCTCCCCCCGGAAGTCAGGCAGCCCCGAGTCCACGCCCATGCCGGCCCCGGCGGCGAGCACCATGACCTCCGCCCTGCATATCGCATCCACCGCGTTTCGAAAAACAGTACCGGTCGGCACTCCAGGCCTCCGCGACGCCCTTTACCGCTTAAGAGGATATCCGAAACTCGGGAAACTTCCCACACCTGCGGCCTGGAATGAGGTTTTTTCCGCCCGGGATTTTCCGGCAACTCAAGGCACACCCCGCATCCGCGATGCGGGTCTTCCCTTTTCCCCGTCGGCGATCCGTCGATTCAGGACGCCGCGGAGGTGGAACCGAGCTTTACGACCTTTCCATCCGGGTTTTCCGCCTGCTCCTTCCCGGCATTCATGAGGGAATAGCCGACGAACACCGCTCCCTCCGAAACTACGAGCTTTCCGGGCCGGATTTCCCCGGTTACCTGCGAATGGTTTTTCAATTCCGCGATCTCGCTCGCGTCGATGTTCCCTTCGACCTTGCCTCCGATGATGGCCCCCCTCGACCTGATGTTGCCCGTGACCTTGCCGGTTTCCCCGACGATCACCCAGTCCGCGTGGATGTCCCCTTCCATCGTTCCGTCCACCCGGACGGTACCCTTCACGCCCAGCACTCCACGGAATTCCGAATCCGCCCCGATGATCGTTTCCATTTTTTTCGAATCCATCCCGAACATTTCTACCCCCTTCCGACGTAGGTCGCGGGATTCACGTGGCGGCCGTTCTTCCATATCTCGTAG
>JAKALO010000100.1 GCA_021824125.1 Deltaproteobacteria bacterium
GGCAGGGGGGAAGCCCTCCTTGCCGCGGGCCGAAGGAATAAAATGCGGCCTTCCGGAAACGATTCCGGAAGGCCGTTTTCATTAGGGACGGTCCTGAGTGAGAGCTTGGCAGAACCACAAAGGGACCGATGTCACACGACAGAGAATGATAAGGAACCAGGGGACGCCAGGACCGTCCCGCCTTTTGTGGCCTGAGTGAGGGCTTGGCAGCACCACAAAGGGACCGATGTCACACGACAGAGAATGATAAGGAACCAGGGGACGCCAGGACCGTCCCGGTTTTTATGAGGTGACTTTGAAGAAAATAAGCATTCTGGACATAGCCCGGATGAAGGAGGAGCGGCGGAAGATCGTGATGATCACCGCCTACGACGTCCTCTTCGCGAAGATCTTCGACGAGGTCGGGGTCGATATACTCCTCGTCGGCGATTCCCTTGGCCAGGTGGTGCTGGGGCTCCCCAACACGCTCGGCGTGACGATGGAGGACATGGAGAGGCACACCGGGGCGGTGGCACGCGGGCGGAAACGGGCGTATCTCGTCGCCGACATGCCGTTCCTCTCCTTCCAGGCCGGACCGGCGGATGCGATCCGGAACGCCGGGAAGCTCCTCCAGGCGGGGGCGGAGGCAGTCAAGCTCGAGGGGGGCAGGAACGTCGAGGCGACGATCCGGGCGATCACGCAGTGCGACATCCCGGTGATGGGGCACGTGGGGCTCACACCACAGTCGATCCACCGGATGGGGGGATACCGGGTGCAGGGGAAATCCGACGCGCAGAGGGAGCGGCTCCTGGACGACGCGCTTGCGGTGCAGGAGGGGGGGGCGTTCGCCGTGGTCCTCGAGGGGATGCCGGCAGACCTCGCCTCCGGGATCACGGAGCGCCTCGCGATCCCCACGATAGGGATCGGCGCCGGGCCGGGCTGCGACGGACAGGTGCTGGTGATGCAGGACCTTCTCGGTTTGTTCGACGAGTTCCGCCCGAAGTTCGTGAAGCGGTTCGGGGAACTGAAGAAACCGGTGCAGGACGCGGTCCGGGCCTACGCTGAAGAGATCAGGGAAGGGAAGTTCCCGGGCAAGGAGCACTCGTTCTGATGGAGGTCCACCGCACGGCGGAAGGTATGCGGGCGTGGTCCGGCGCGCAGCGCTCCGCGGGGAGGCGTGTCGGATTCGTGCCGACGATGGGGTGCCTTCACGAGGGTCACTTGAGCCTGGTCCGCGTGGCGAAGGAACGTGGTTGCGACGCCGTCGCGGCATCGATCTTCGTCAACCCTACGCAGTTCGGCCCGGGGGAGGATTTCGCGAAGTACCCCCGGGAGGAGGCACGCGACCTCGACCTGCTTAAGGGGGAAGGGGTCGCGGCGGTCTTCCTCCCTGGCGTCGCGGAGATGTACCCGGATGGGGACCAGACGATCGTGGAGGTCACGAACCTCTCGAAAGGCCTGTGCGGGGCGTCGCGGCCGGGGCACTTCCGGGGCGTCGCGACCGTGGTGGCGAAGCTGCTTCTTGTCGCGAGTGCGCATGTCGCGGTGTTCGGGGAGAAGGATTTCCAGCAGCTCGCCGTCATCCGCCGGATGGCCCGGGACCTGCACATCGACGTCGAAATCGTCGGTGCGCCGATCGTGCGGGAGGCGGACGGGCTTGCGATGAGCTCCCGGAACCGGTACCTGGAGGGTGAGGACCGGCAGGCCGCCCGGTGTCTTTACAAGGGACTGTGCCGCGCGCGGGACCTGTTTGACGCGGGCGCGAGGGACCCCGAAAAGCTGACCGCGGTGGTGCGCGCCCGGATACTCTCCGAACCGCGCGCGATGCTCGAATACGTGGAGGTTCGCGACCCGGCGACCCTGTCCCCGGTGCGCGTCCCTTCGGACCATGTGACCATTTTAGTGGCGGCCCGCGTCGGGCCCGCCCGCCTGATCGACAATATAACCCTGGGAGGACAGTCAACATGATGCGCACGATGCTCAAGTGCAAGATCCACCGCGCCACCGTTACGGAGGCGATGCTCCACTACGAGGGGAGCATCACGATCGACGAGGCGCTGATGGAGGCGTCGGGACTCGTCGAGTACGAACAGGTCCACATCTACAACATCGACAACGGCAACCGGTTCTCCACGTACACCATCAACGGGGAGCGGGACTCCGGGGTCATCTGCCTGAACGGCGCGGCCGCTCGGCAGGTGAGCAAGGGCGACCTCATCATCATCGCCAACTACGCCACCTACGACGAGAAGGAGCTGGCCGACTTCCAGCCCACCCTGGTGTACGTCGACGCGAAGAACCGGATCACCAAGGTGAAGAGGAAGGTCGAGTCGGAAGGCCAGCGCCCCCGCGTCGCGGCCTCCCGGTAGTCAAAAACAGGGACGTTCTTAAAAACTCGGGGCTGATACCCATATCTTGAGAAACGGCGCTGGCAAGGGGCGCGGGGCGATGTATGTCGCCTCGCGCGTTTTTCCGGATGCCGACACGTTCTTTTCCCCGGGCGCTATCGCGGTTTCTGGAGGGGCCATAGTCGCCGCGGGGTCGCCTGCCGATGCGGAGCGTGCCCTTCCGTCCGGCTTTGAGCGGCTCGAATTCCCCGGCGGGGCGATCCTCCCGGGGCTCGTGAACGCGCACACCCATCTGCAGATCCCAAGGCTTCCGCTCCCGTCCGGGGGTTCGCGTCGGGCTTTCGTGGACTGGATCCTCGGCGTGATCGCATGGAAACGCGCCGCCGCGCCGGAGGAGTTCCGGCGGAACTTCGAGGAGGCGGCCGCCGCGTCGCTTGCCGCCGGAACGACCACGCTGGGGGAGATCTGCGGCCCGGACGCGTCCGTCTACCGTGATTGCCCCATGCGGACCAGGGTCTTCGCGGAAGGGGTCGGATTCGCGCCGGAAGTCGCCGGCCAGGTCCTTTCCATGGTGGAAGCCGCGATCGGCAGGTTGGAGGAGGCCGCTAACGAGACCGGCGGAAGGGTGGCCCACGGGGTTTCCCCTCACACCCTTTACACCGTGGGGCCGGCGCTTCTCGCGCTATTGGGGGGCCTCGCGGCGCGAAAGGGGATCCCCGCCTGCCTTCACCTCGCCGAGTCGCAAGCGGAGATGGAGTTCCTTTCGTCCGGCCGCGGCGACGTGGCGGACCGGCTCTATCCCGCCGTCGGAAAGGACGTCTCCTGGTTCGGGGGAATAGGGATGTCGATTCCGAGGTACCTTCGGAACGCCGGGCTTTTGCGCAAGGGACTTCTCCTGGTGCACAATGTGCATCTGGCCCGGAAGGAGATAGACGGTCTTTGGCGGAGTGGAGCGCGGTTCGTCCTGTGTTCGCGCAGCAACGCCGCCCACGGGAACGGGTCGCCGGACGTGACGCACTTCGTGGACGCCGGCATCCCCTTCGCCCTCGGGACCGACAGCCTGGGCTCGGTGCCGGACCTGAGCATGTGGGAGGAGATGCGCGCCGCGCGGTCGCTTTATCGGGGCAAGCATCCCGAGGGGGAACTGTGCCGGGTCCTTTTCCGGGCGGCAACCCGGAACGGGAGCGAGGCGCTTTCATTTCCGGGAGGGGCGCTGCTGCCCGGCTTGCCCGCGGACTTCGTCGTCGCCGACGACGCGGGGGGTGAAGGCGTCGAAGCATCGATCCGGAACCTGCTGGAACGTACCGCCGCGGGAAACGTCCGTTTGACCGTGGTCGGCGGTAGACGACTTTGGGAGCGTGCCTGAAGATGGACAAGCCCGAACCGCACGTCAAGATCGTCGCCACCAACCGGCGCGCGCGGCACGAGTACCACCTTCTCGAGAGCTTCGAGTGCGGCCTCGTCCTGCACGGGTACGAGGTCAAATCGATCCGCGAGGGGCGCGTCAACATCCAGGACGCACACGGATCCGTGCGGGGGGACGAGGCGTTCATAGAGGACATGCACATTTCGCCCTATTCCCACATCGACCAGCGCGAGATCGACCCGATGCGGACCCGCAAGCTCCTGCTCAAGCGGAAGGAGATCGACTACCTTCTCGGGAAAACCCAGGAGCGCGGCCTGACGCTCGTCCCTCTCAAGCTCTACCTGAAAGGGCCGCGGGTGAAACTCGAGGTGGCGCTTGCCCGGGGGAAGAAGCTCTACGACAAGCGGGAGGACATCGCCAGGCGCGACGCGGAGCGCGACATCGATCGGGCGATGCGTCAGAAGAGAAAGGGTTGACAGGCACCCGCGGATAACGGAAGTTACTTCAAGGAAAAGGTCCCGGCGTCGGCAACCTGGCCCAACTTTACCCGCAAGGACAGGGAGTGACCGTAAAAACGCAACGCTGCCTTATCGTTTGCCTGCTCCTGCTGGCCGCCTTTTCCCCGGCATCGGGCGCCGAGCAGGTCTACAAGGTCCGCAGGGGGGACAACCTCTCCCGGATCGCGAAGCGGTTCCACGTAAAGCCCGGTAGCATAATAAAGGCCAACGGTCTTTCCTCCGACCTGCTGATGCCGGGCGACCGGCTGACCATCCCCGGAGTGCGTCCCAAGGTGAAGGCGTCCGCGCCCAGGGCGGCGGGAGGCGACGAGTCGCCCCCGAAGACCCGGTACCACAAGGTGGAGAGGGGAGAGACGCTGACCTCGATCGCCCGCCTCCACGGGATGTCGGTCAAGGAATTGAAATCGCTGAACCACATCCGGAGACCGAGGAAACTCAAGGCAGGTGCGCGGATACTCGTCCGCAAGCCCGAAGCGGAAGAGCCCGCGGCGGTGACGGCGGCGCCCGCGGCCGTCGCGCCGGAAACGCGCCTTGCCGGCGATCCGGGTGCGCCGGCGGAATCCCCGGCTGTGAACGATGCGAAGGAATTATCCGGGGTGACGGGCGGCGCGGGTGGTTTGAGCGGCATCAAGGAGAAACTCGTGAATGCCGCCCGGGAGATGCTCGACATTCCTTACCGGCGCGGCGGGAGCTCGTTCATGGGGATCGACTGCTCGGGATACGTGCAGAAGGTTTTCGGTATGCTGAACATCATGCTCCCGAGGACGGCGCGGGAGCAATTCAACCTCGGGACGCTGGTGGGGCTGGACAACCTGTCAATCGGGGACCTGGTGTTCTTCCGCACCTACGCCGATTACCCCTCCCACGTGGGGATCTACCTCGGCGACAACCGGTTCATCCACGCTTCCTCGAAGGACCGCAAGGTCAAGATCGACAGCCTGGACGCTCCCTACTACATCAAGCGCTTCGTGGGCGCGCGGCGCCTGCCGCTGGACGAACCGGCCGGCGAGATCTGATCCCGTTAAGGCGGGGCCGGGGCCAGCGTGCCGTCCTCGGAGATGTCCAGGCCCTGGAGCCGGCGCTCCGCCGTCAACTCCCGGACCAGCGCGACCGATTTTCCCCCCGGGTCCGCAAACGGGATCCCCCCGTCGCGGAGGACCACGGGCTCGATCGAGCCCCCCTCGAAATCCCCGGTTTCCGGGTCAAGCCGGGCCCGCAGCACGAAGCTCGTCCCGCTGGTCCCCTGGAGGTTGAACCTGCCGTACGTCAGGAAGTTGCCGAGGCTGTAGACGATCAGCTTGCCTTCGTAGACCTCCATCGCCCTCGGCACGTGCGGCCCGTGACCGAGCACCAGGTCCGCTCCAGCGTCTATCACGGACCGCGCGAACAAGACCACGTCCCCCCGGTTTTCCCCTGCGAAGATCTCGTCCCCCCCCGGGATGCGCAGCGCCTCTTTCCCCTCGGCGCCTCCGTGGAATGAGACGACTACGAGGTCGTGGTCGTATTTCAGCTCGCTCACAAGAACCATCGCGGCCTCGACGTCCCGCAGGTAAAGGGAGTAGGGCGAAGGCGAAGTGTAGGAGAAGCCGGCGACGGCCACGCTTTTCCCCCGGACGTCGAACGTCGCGACGCAATCGCCCCCGACGGCCTGGATCCCCGCCCCCCGCAGCGTTTCGATCGTTTTCTCCACCCCCTCGCGCCCGAAGTCCCAGGAGTGGTTGTTCGCGATGTTCATCGCGTTGAATCCCGCGGATGCAAGGCGGCCGACGTACCGGGTCGGCGTGCGGAATTCGTAACAGAATGATTTATCCTTCTTCGGCCGCTTCTTCCTGCCGCACTTGACCCCCTCGCCTTCGTCCGCCAGCACCCCTTCGAGGTTCCCGAATACGATGTCGCCGCCACGCAGGCTTTCCGAAACGTTGTCGAATATGCCAGCCCCGTCGTCCGGCGGAAGGATTTCATCCGGCCACGCCGTGCCCATCATTATGTCGCCCACCGCGACGACGGTCAGGGAATCGGCCGCAAGGGCGGCATCGCGCGCCGCCGGCGTCGAAAGGAGGAAGGACAGGAGGAGAAATGCGAAAGTACCGGAAGGCCTGTTCATTCGAGGGTCACCGCGCGCGTAGTTCACCCGGTTCCCCGGGGATTGCGAACCCGATTATAGCACCGCCCGCCGGTCCGGGAGGGGACGAGAGTTCCGGCGCCGTATATCGGCATGCCCAAAGGTGGTATCATGTATCAACGGGGGCGAAACGGTTTCGACGGGGACGTCGATGCTCCCGGGTTGCGCGCCGAGGCCCCGCACCCTCGTCAAAAGCGGGAACCACATAGTCGCCAACGACTATAGCTACGCTCACGCGGCTTAAGCCGCGTGCGTCCGACCGCCGAATGCCCGTTTAAGCGGAAGGGCGTCGACTCTACGGGATAGCCCGATGCCCCCTCCCGGGGGGCGGATGGGCGAAATTCAAGCCGGGATGGTCCGAAGGGAACCCTGCCGGCCGGGGTCCC
The DNA here is from genome assembly GCA_021824125.1 of Deltaproteobacteria bacterium. Taxonomy (GTDB): domain Bacteria; phylum Desulfobacterota; class Deferrimicrobia; order Deferrimicrobiales; family Deferrimicrobiaceae; genus JAKALO01. The sequence continues at coordinate 6,720 of JAKALO010000100.1, forward strand.
CGGGGACGAGAATCAAATGACCGGAAACGCGCGTAGTAGCCCGGAGTAAAGAGTCTTCGGACGGGGGTTCAACTCCCCCCGCCTCCACCATCGCAAAGAAGTCGAACCCTCGTCCGGGGCGGGGGCGCCTTGCTCGTCCTCCTTTTCGTTCGCGTCTATCTCATATAATGCCAAGGATTGCAGTTTCGACCTTGCCAATAGGTACGGGCGTCCCACCTCCGGCTTGACCGGCTCCAGCTTGATCTTCCCCAGGACCTTCCTAAGGAGCAATGCAGATTTCTCGGTCCGCCGCTCCAGTACCTCCTGAATGGTGGCAACCCTCTCCTCGATCCAGGGCAGGGGAGGGGCCTTGAAGACCCTGTCCCGACCCTGGCGCAGCATCCCCAGTTCCGACGTCAACCCCTGGACCTTCTGCTCGGAAATCGTCAAGGCTCCGGCGACAGCCTTGCTTCCACGCCCATCGGCGACGAACTCGATGAAGTTGGCGACCCGGCGCTCTTCGGCCTGAAGCTCGGCCTCCTTGAGTTTGATGGTCTCGGGAACATCCGAGCACATCCGAGCTACTGATTCTTCAACGCGCTTGAGAACGTAGGCCAGGTTTTCGGTGGAAGCGAGCCTCTCCCGGACCCCCGCCGTGATGATCCGCTCGGCCAGTGTCCGGCGGACCAGGACGCGGTTGTCGCATGCCCCTTTTGCGGCCCCGAGGCACCCGTAGTACCCGCCGCTTTTGCCGCTCACCTTGGCGATTGCCGATCCGCAGACACCGCAGATCATTCCGCCGGAAAGAAGCTCGGTGGGATAAAGGGCAACCCAGCCGCCCTGCTGGCCTTCGAAGGTCCGGCGTCCTTTGCCGCCGGGCCATATTTTACGGACTTCCAGCAATCTGGCCTGTACCTTGTCCCACAACTCTTGCGGAACAATACGGAGCGACTCGTCGTGGTTTATGAACCATTCCGATTCCGCCTTGGGGAACTTCCGGCGCCTGCCGGTCTTTGGGTCGCGCCTCGTCTCGCTCCGGTTCCAGACCCACTTCCCGGCGTATTTCTCATTTCGGAGGATCCGGTGCACGGTAGCAGGGGACCATCCCCCTTTCGATCTAAACCGGCCCTGCACACCTTCCAGATTCAGGCGCTTCATGATGCTCGATTCGGCCTTCCCTTCGACGAATTCCTGGAAGATGCGCAGGACGACGGCCGCTTCGCGGGGCTCGATAGTCATTTTGTACCCGTCCGGCCTCGGCCTGCCTTTCTTGTCCATGCGGACGGTCCCCACGGGCGTGGATCGATACCCGAACGTCGCCTCCCCGGCAATGAACCCTCGTTGCTTCTGGCCCATCTGTCCCCGCAGTGTCTTCTTCTTGAGGTCCGAAAGCTGCAGCTCGTTGAAGATCCCACGGATCTGGATACCAAGCTTCGCTTCCTCATCTCCTGTATCCAACCCGTCAGCAACCGACACCACGCGAACGCCGTTGAAGTGCAGTTCCGCCATGAGGGAAAGCATGAGGTAATTATCTCGGGCCAGGCGCGACAGGTCGTCGACCAGGACCACGTCGAATTTTTTGGCCGCACTAGCTGCCAGGAGGCTTGCCAATCCCTTCCGATCCGACCTCGCACCGGAAGTCGCTTCGTCGGGAAAAATAAGGGACTCGTCTACCATAAATCCGCGCGTTGCCGCCAGCTTCTTGCAGGAGGAAACCTGATCGTCGATGCTCTCGGGGCGCTGGTTTTCAGAACT
>JAKALO010000101.1 GCA_021824125.1 Deltaproteobacteria bacterium
AAACCGGTGGGTCCTCCTTTTGACACTCGCCCGGCGTGCCGTTTCGTTGCATGATATAGCATCCGGCTGCGAAAAATAAAGGACAGGGGGGGAACCAGGGATGACCGGGCAAGTCACCCTCCCCTTCTGGCTTGCGATCGTCCTCCTGCTGCTTGCGGGATGGGCGGCGCTCGAGCGGCTCCTCATCCCCAGCGTCCGATGGTTCCTCCGCCGCCGGGTCAACCGGTTCGTCGAGGAGATCGGCAAACGACTCCACCTCGAAATCCACCCGTTCGCGCTGACCAAGCGCCAGGTCCTGATAGACCGGCTGATGTACGATCCCAGGATCCTCGAGGCCGCGGGAGCCCGCGCGAGAGACAAAGCAATGCCCCGGGACGTGGTGATGGCGGAGGTCGAGCGTTACGCCCGTGAGATCGTCCCGTCCTTCAACGCTTACGCGTACTTCCGGTTCGGCTACTGGCTTGCGCGGAAGACCGCGCGTCTGCTCTACCGGGTGCGCGTGGGGATCGCGGACGAGGCCGGTCTCTCCCGGGTCGACCCGAAGTCGAGCGTCGTCTTCGTGATGAACCACCGCAGCAACATGGACTACATCCTGGTCGCGTACCTCGCGGCGACCCGCACCGCGTTAAGCTACGCCGTCGGGGAATGGGCGAGAATCTGGCCGCTGCAGACCCTCATCCGTTCCATGGGCGCCTACTTCATCCGCCGCGGGTCCGGCAATCAACTCTACCGCCTCGTGCTGGAGCGTTACGTTCACATGGCCACGCAGGGCGGCGTCGTCCAGGCGATATACCCGGAGGGCGGCCTGACCAGGGACGGCTCCCTTCTCCCGCCGAAGCTCGGACTTCTCGACTACATGGTACGATCGTTCGATCCCCGCGGAGAGAGAGATCTGGTATTCATCCCCGTCGGCATCAACTACGACCGCACCCTGGAGGACCGCAGCCTCCTGGCCGAGCTTTCCCCGGAAGCGCGCAGGAGAAGCCTCGTTCACGTCGTCCGCACCTCGCTCGCCTTCATTTTTCGCAACCTGTACCAGATGGCACGGGGGCAGTGGTACCGGTTCGGGTACGCCTGCGTCAACTTCGGCTCCCCGGTCTCCCTCGGCGGGTATTGCGTAAATGAGGGGATCGACTTCAGGTCCATGGAAAAAGATGAGCGGTTCGCGCGGGTGGAATCGCTCGCGGTCCGCCTGATGTCGGAAGTAGGGAAGGTGGTTCCGGTGCTTCCGGTCTCGCTGGTCGCCACCGTGTTCCTAAAACGACGGGAATACGGGCTCAGCGAACTGGAACTGAAAGCCGAGTCGTTCCGGCTGATCGAGGCTCTAAGGTCGTCCGGCGCCCACCTCTACGTCCCCCGCAAGGACCAGGACTACGCGATCGAGGTGGGCCTGCGGATGTTGACTCTACGCCGGCTGGTCGAGGAAAAGGAAGGCCTGTTCGTCGCCAGGCCGGAGGAGTTTCCGCTCTTGCTGTACTACGCCAACGCCATCCGGCACCTGCTCCCGCCGGACACTACTTCGTGACCGCCTGCGACCCTTCGCTCACATGTTCTTCCAGCGTGGAGCAGATCCGCTCCCGCGACCGGTAAAAAAGGGAGAAGCGGAGCTCCCGGGACGGCGGGAATTCGTCGTACATCCGAAGCGCGACGTCTTCCGGCCTGCTGATCGCCTCCCACCTTGCGTTGGTTTTCGGTCGAACGAATCTTCCGCTCAGGAGCAGGCGAAAGAACATCAGGTCGCAAAGCATTCCCTCCAGCCACGGCGTCCAGTTCGAGTATCCCGCAATCCATTTCAGGTGCGGCGACCCGTCAAGGATAACCTCCGCGGTCTCACGGTTCACGAAATCGCAGGCGCCGAAGTAGAGGCCGTCGTAACTGGTCAGGGGCGCAAGGATGTTCTTGAGCTTCGTCCGGCTTATGTCCTGGACCGCGCTGATGACGCCCCGTTTCCCGTGACAGGCGAAATAGGCTATCTTCGCGCGGTTGTCGACCCCCTGGTCATGGCCGTACAGGGAGTCCCTCAAACCTTCCGCGTTCTGGAAAACGACATACCGGAAAAGCGCATTGTGACCGGGGCGGTCACGGCGATAACCGTTGCGCCTCGAGTAGGTTTCCTCGGTGTCCCGCTTCAGCTGCTCGAAAAACGGCTTGACCGTCTCGTCGTGAAGCTGATCCCACTGCGCTTCGAACACCTTGATGATATATCGATAGCCGTTCCTCTCGCGCATCGCGACACCTTGCCCTGCTTTCCTACCTTATATGGTACCGGAATCTCATTGGATGGATTTTCACTCCAGTGAGCAGGTATAAATATTCTGATGCCCGCCGCCCCGTTCGTCAATACCATAGTTTGTCGTTTATTATCAACTATTTATTCAAATTAATCCTCTCGTGCGCACTGCCGGGGCATACAAAAGCACAACTATCTGAATACCTTGGGATTACGGAAGCCCGTCACGGGGCCAAGGAACCGCGGACCGAAAGACGATGACAGGGAAGTTGGAGGTGGGACGACGTTCAATCGCGGAGCATAACGTAGAAATATGTCTGATTTATTGAAATATTAGTGTCGCCATATTGATCTTATTGTTTCAATGTCGGAAGGAGGGGGCCTCTTTCCCCCCCCTCCACCCACCCGCCGTCGAATAATACCTTCCGGGACGTCCCGGCCTTCCGGAACGAGAAGGCCGGGTTTGGGAATTCCTTTAAAAAAGGTCAGGATGCGCCGATCGCCCGGGAGGCCTTCGAAACGTCCTTGGACTTCACCCACAGGACCGCCCCGAACTTCTTCCCCCCGGCGGAGAGCGCGTCTACCGAGATCAGGTTGATCCTGGCCCCGGCAAGCTTATCGAGATATTCGGCAACCGCGCCCACGCGATCCACTCCCTGGACGAGGAAACCCGTCTTCTTCCCGGCAACCTTGATCCCGAGCTTTTTCGCCGCCCGCTGGAACGCGGCGGCGTTCTCCGGGAAGAAATCCATCTGGGCCCTTCCACCGCCAAGCGGGAATCCCGTGAAAGCGAGCAGGTTCACGCCCGCGTCGCGAAGCGCTCCCATTACGCGCGCTCCCGCCCCGGTCCTGTTGGGTACGTACACCTTGAAATAGACGATTTTACGCACCGTGTCCGCCATCGCTCCCTCCTTCTTCCGCATGGTGGTTCGCTTCCGTTTTCGCGCCGTGCTATCTCCCGGATTTTTTCTTCGGAGCCGCCTTTACCGGCGCGGCCGCCTTTTCCTTTGCGGGCGCCGCCCCCTCGGACCAGTGGTTCAGGTCGTGCGCGATGGAGTGGCACGTGCCGCACTTGGGGAATTTTTTCATGATCGCCGCCGGGTGCTTCTGCGGATGGCACTGGTCGCAGGTCGGCATGGCCTTGTGCTGCTCCGCGTGGCACTTCACGCAGGCCACGCTCTTGTGCTTCGTCGGCGTCGCGGAAAGGAGCCCGAAAGCGGCCTTGTGGCAGGCGCCGCAGTCCTTGTTCGGCACGTCGGCGCCGTAGGCCACCGCCTTTGGCTTGTGCGCCTTGTGGCACTTCCCGCAGTCGGCCTGGGCCATCTCCGCGGAATGGGGCTTGTGGCACTTGACGCATTCCGGGATCTTGCGGTGCACGTCGTGGCAGTTCGTGCAATACAGGGCCGTGTGCCTGCTCGGGTTCCCCTTGAGCTGCTTGATCTGGTCCGCATGGCAGGTAAGGCAAGGCTCGGTGACCTTGCCTCCAAGGACGATGTTCAACGGCTTGTGGGGGTTCCTGTGACACTCCAGGCACGCCTTCATCTGGTAGTGGGGCTTCCCGTCGTGGCAGGCCGAGCACTTGGGTATGTTGTCCTTCACGGTCGGTCGATGACTTGCGTGGCAGTCCAGGCACGTGACGTCGGATTTGTGCTTGGCCCCCGCCGCCGCTATGTCGGCGGGAGGCGCATCGTGGCATTTCGCGCAGTCTTCCGGGGCAAGAGCCGCCTTGTCCGAGGCGGCCGGTACGGACGGGAAAATGACCAGACCCCCTGCGAATACGATAAACAGCGCAAGCAAAGCCCAACGACACCGAACCGTTTTCATGCCCCCTCCTTTTTTTCCTTTTCAGACATTCAATGCGGCATGGCCGACCGGGTATGACAACGAGAATTACGGAAAAGCGCTTGTTATATACATACTGTGAATTTCATTGTCAAGGAGAAGGAAACCCGGGTACGTACGCATTTGACACGTGCGGCCATATACATTAAATTCTTCCACTGCGATCCGCAAGTCCGACAAGAGGGGAAGACCTTGCTGACCCTTACCCACGACCTTCGTACCGCGATCGGCGCCACCCCGCTCGTCGAGTTGAAATCGCTAAACCGCAACCCGAGGGTCAGTATCCTGGTCAAGCTCGAGGGGAACAACCCCGGGGGGTCGGTGAAGGACCGGCCCGCGCTCTTCATGCTGAACGGGGCGGAGGAAAGGAACGAACTTACGCGCGAAAAAACCATCCTGGAGCCGACCTCCGGCAATACCGGCATCGCGATCGCGATGCTTGGGGCCACGCGCGGCTACCGCGTCAAGCTGGTCATGCCCGCCTGCGTTAGCATGGAGCGCCGAGCCGTCCTTCAGGCATACGGGGCGGAACTGGTCCTCTCACCCGCCGGGGAAGCCACCGATGGGGCGATCCGCCTCGCGCACCGCATCCTCGCCGATGACCCGGACCGCTATTACATGCCCAACCAGTACGCCAACGACGACAACGTCCGCGCCCACTTCGAGACCACCGGCCCGGAGATCTACTCCCGGACCGGCGGCGCGGTGGATTGCTTCGTGGCGGGGATGGGAACGGGCGGGACCCTGATGGGGACGGGCCGCTTCCTCCGGAAGATGAACCCGGGTGTGAGGATCGTCGGGATCGAACCCAGGCTCGGGCACAAGATCCAGGGGCTGAAGAACATGAAGGAGGCGATCGTCCCCCCCATATACCGCGAGGAGGAATTGAGCGAGAAGATCGTCGTCGACGACGAGGTGGCCTTCGAAACGGCGCGCAGGCTTTCCCGCGAGGAGGGGCTGTTCGTCGGGATGTCGAGCGGGGCGGCGGTGGCCGGCGCCATCGAGGTCGCCGGCCGCATGAACGGCGGCACCATAGTCGCGCTTCTCCCAGACCGGGGGGACCGCTACCTGAGCACCACCCTGTTCCGTTCGGTCTGCGCCGGCTGCCCCCCGTAAGCGGCTGCCCGGCCGACATTCCCTCCTTAAAACAAAAACGCCACATGCAGGAGGTAATCCTGCACGCGGCGTACGATCGGCGCGGACCGTGTCGCGACGGTTATCGCCTTCTCAGGCGGTCCGGAAGAGCTCCGTGGCCGAGATCATGTACCGCGCGTTGACGGGGCGCGCGGGGCGGTTGTCCAGCTTCGTGGGGATCCCGGGACGCAGCAGCGACCTGAAGGGATGGTCGTCGACCACGTCCAGGTGGCGGCGTATCAGGCGCTCGATCGCGGTGAGCAGGGGGCGCTCCTCTATGCTGCAGAAGGAGATCGCGATCCCGGACGCGCCGGCCCGGGCGGTCCGCCCGATCCGGTGCACGTAGCTCTCCGGCTCTTCGGGGAGGTCGAAATTGACGACGTGCGAGAGGTCGACGATGTCCAGCCCCCTCGCCGCGACGTCGGTGGCGACCAGCACCCGGGTTTCCCCCCGCTTGAATTTCGCCAGGGCGCGCTCACGGGCGCTTTGCGTACGGTCGCCGTGGATCGCCTCCGCGTCGATCCGGGCCCGGACGAGCTGCTCGGCGAGCCGGTCGGCCCCTCTCTTCGTACGCGTGAACACCAGGGCGTTGCGGGCGGAGTCGTCCGAGAGCAGGTGGCGCAACAGCTCGCCCTTGCCGGACTTTTCCACGTAATAGACCGAGTGCTCCACGTTCTCCGCGGTCGGGGAGGATGTCGGCGTGACCGAAACGCTGACCGGATAGCGGAGGATCGTGTCGGCGAGGCGCTTGATCTCGTTGGGGATCGTCGCCGAGAACATCAGGGTCTGGCGGCCGGCCGGGACCCGGGAGATGATCTTCCTGACATCGGGCAGGAACCCCATGTCCAGCATCCGGTCGGCCTCGTCCAGGACAAGCGTCCCGACCGAATCCAGGCTCAGGAGCCTCTGGGATTCCAGGTCCAGGAGACGACCGGGGGTCGCGACGAGTATGTCCACGCCGCGGCGCAGCGCTTCCTCCTGGCGGTGCTGGCTTACACCCCCGTAAACAGAGGTGACCTTCAGGCCCGAGTACTTGCCGTAGGCCACGAAGCTTTCCGTGACCTGTCCGCACAGTTCCCGGGTGGGGGTCAATACGAGCGCCCGGATGACCCGGGGGCCTCCTTTCCTCGTGGGCGCCTGCCGAAGCCGCTGCAGTATGGGCAACGCGAAGGCCGCCGTCTTGCCGGTGCCGGTCTGTGCGCAACCCATAAGGTCTTTCCCTTCCAGCACAGGGGGAATGGCCTTCTCCTGTACGGGCGTCGGGATCTTGTGGTTCATGCCCTCGAGGGCACGCAGGATTTCGGGGCAAAGCCCGAGACTTTCAAATCTCATAACACTCCTTTTTTTGGAATTTCACAAAACGCACCCAGGGGACTTCGTTCGCCACGTGGGTTCGTTTCTTCCTAAAGGGCAGCCTTCGGGAGAAGCGTCACGGCCTCTCGGTTTTTCCAAGGCCGCTTTCGCGAAATGACCTGTCGGGAGAGGCTTGCGATTCGTGATAATCCATTTTTAATAGGACAACTTACCACGACAACAAACGGTAAGCAACAACTATTTACCACGAGCCCATTCCCTCTTACGCGACGGGCTCATCCTCTTCAAGGCGTGCTCCGCCTTCAAGGCCGCCCCCCGGTCGGCGAACGGCCGCATCCCGAGAATCCTCAGGGGCTTCCTGATGCGGGTGAACCGCGCACCCCTTCCCGCAAGGTGCTCCCGGAAGCGTTCCTCCGGGTCGACCGCGATCCCGGTGTATATGACTCCACCGGCGCACTCGATCATGTACACCCAGTAAGGTTTCGGCAACGCCCCGCAGTCTCCCCCGTCCGGGCGAAAACCCGGGGCCATCCCTTACTTGCCCTTCGCGAACTCCTCCATGAATCCGGCGAGCGTGTCCACCCACTCGTAGGAGGCGGCATTGTACATGGAGACCCGGATTCCGCCCACGGACCGGTGCCCCTTGAGCCCCACCATGCCGCGCTTCCTGGCCTCGGCGATGAACTGCTCCTCGAGCTCCGGGCCGGGAAGCCGGAACACCACGTTCATCACCGACCGGCTCTCCTTCTCAACCGGCGACCGGAAGAACCGGGCGTTCCCGTCGATGACGCCGTAGAGGCGGGTCGCCTTCCTGCGGTTCGCCTCTTCGACCTTGGCCAGTCCGCCCTGGCCCTTGAGCCACGCGAGCACGTTCCGGACCATGTAGACGCCGAAGGTCGGGGGGGTGTTGTAGAGGGACTTGTTATCGGCGTGCGTGCGGAACTGGAAGATCTTGGGGATGTCCTTCCTCCCCTTCTCCACGAGCGCCTTCGAGACCACCACCACGACGACGCCCGACGGGCCGATGTTCTTCTGGGCGCCGGCGTAGACGAGCCCGAACTTCGTGATGTCGAAGGTCCTCCAGAGGAAGTCGCTCGACATGTCGGCGACGAGCGGCACCCCGCCGGTGTCGGGAAATGCGCGGGAGCCGTCGACGTTGAACTCCACGCCGTGGATGGTCTCGTTGGAGGTGATGTGCAGGTAGGCGGCGGCGGGATCCACCTTCACCTCGGAGGGCGCCGGCACGCGGGTGTAGCTCTTTTCCTTGCCTTCGCCGACGCCGAGGCTCTGGACCGCGACCGAGGCTCCGAACATCGCCGAGACGATCCTGGCCTCGCCGAGCGCCTTCTCCCCCCAGGCGCCGGTGATGAGGTACTGTGCGGTCTTCCCTTTCTCGAGCAGGTTCATCGGCACCTCGGCGAACAGCGACGTGGCCCCTCCCTGAAGCAGCAGGACCTCGTAGCCGGAAGGGACGCCGAGAAGCTCGCGTACAAGAGCGATGGCTTCATCGTGTACCGCTTCGTACTCCTTGCCGCGGTGGCTGTGCTCCATCACCGACATGCCGCTGCCGGCGAAGTCGAGAAGCTCTTCGCGTGCGCGCTCCAGCGCGGGAAGCGGAAGGGCGGCTGGTCCGGCGTTGAAATTGATCTTTCTGCTCATGGTTGTCCTCGCCTTGGCGCGGAGGGGATTTCCGCGGATCGCGCCTCGTTACCGGCCGCGGGCCGGATTTACAGGTCGCCGTTTCGAGTCTCGGTCGTTCTCACGTGGGATTCATCGACTCCCGGTCCG